>PUOZ01000240.1 GCA_003553165.1 Thioalkalivibrio sp. | reverse complement strand
TTCGTCGCGCAGCGTGCCGCCCGGGTGCAGCGCCTCATCGAGCCGCTCGAGCAGCGCCGTCGGTGGCCGCAGATCGGCGAGATCCTGCGGATAGATCCTCGGCGTCTCGGCAAGGGCCTCGGCCAGGCGCGCGCCCTCGCGCATGATCAGCTGCAGGGTGTTCATGGCCTGACTCGAGAGCGCGGCACCCGGGTTCGACGCCTGGCGCAGCGCCGGGCGCACGTCCGGTAGAACGCCGAGATCCGGCAGCGTGCCCGCCTCCAGCCGCCGTCGCGCGACGGTGACCGCGTCCTGCAGCGAGCGGGCCACTGCCAGCGTCGGTGCCGGTTCCAGCGCCCGTGCGGCATCGGCGCCGTAGGGCGTTGCGGTGAGCCGCTCCAGCAGCCGCTGGATCGCCGGAAACTCCAGGGGTTTCAGATCCGCTTCCATTACGTTCCCCTCAGGGAGAGTCGACCCGGGCGGTATAGGGATCTCGGACCGGCCTGCGGATGCACCGGGCAGCAGGATATTGCAGGCGCGTGCCGCACACTTGGAGAGAACCGATACGGGCCATCTCCATCGTCACTCGGCCTTCTGGTACATGGCCAGGTAGTCCTTGCGCTCCAGCGGCGGGCGAGCGGCCACCGCGAGCAGATCGTCCAGATGTTCCGGCGTGCTGATGCCCACCAGTGTGGTGCCGAGCCCCGGCGTCGAACGGTTGAACTGCAAGGCACGTCGGGCCGCGTTCGGCTCAGCGGCGAGTCGCTGCGCGACCACGTCTGCGGACTGGGTTGCGAGGTGCCCTTTCAACAAGGTATGCGAGCCCATCATGAAGACCTCCAACTGATGAGCCGCCTGCAACGCCGAGGCGACGTTGCCCTTCCCGGTGGCGGTGTTGAAACGGGTGAACCCCTCGAGCATCACCTGGTTGAATGGCAGCATGGCCAGCTTGAAGTGGTGTCGCGCCATGTCATCACCGGTGACCGCCTGCGCGGCGCGCTCGGCCAGACCCTGCATCGACGTCAGCGACTGGAAGACCGACGCATCCGTCTCGACCCGGAAACCCTCGAAGGTGCTGATCCCGTAGGTCCGGATACGGTTGTCGCGCACCGCGCGCTCCAGCATCGCGAATACGGGCTCCAGCTTGCGGTTGGTGGCCTCCTTGCCGATCTCCGGGATGTGCACCTCGGGCTGGTCGACCAGGAAGGCGTCCAGCGTCTCGACCCCGATCAGGCTGCGTGTGAGTTCGATCTGGTAGTGGATGTACTCCGGTGTCAGGAGGTGCGCGCCCTTCGCGAGGTCGGCCCTCGAGCCCAGACCCTGCGCGACGATCTCGCGCTCGAACCAGGCCGCCATGTCCTCCGGCGGACCACCGCGCAGCGTGAGGAACCCGCCCTTGCCGATCAGGAACATCGCCTCGCGCGGCACGCCCGCGGCCAGCGCTGTGCGCACCCCGGCGCCAACGGCCGCCAGCGAGCGGCCATAACGGTAGTGCGCGCCGGTGTCGATCACGTTGATCCCCGCACCGAGGGCGCGCGCGACCACGGCGCTGATGCGGGCGTCGACCTCGGGCGTCGCTGCGCCCCCGAAGGTGCCGATGCCGAGGCTGGACAGCCGCATCTTCGCGCGGGTGAATTCGCTGTAATGGCCCTCCGCGGCACGGCCGGCCGCCATGTGCTCCTCGGCGTAGGCACGGGTCGCCCGCGCATTGGCGTAGCCCGGAATCAGCTTCTGGGTCGGCTCCATAAGAATCCTCGAATATGGAGACGGCATCCTACGCGAGCGCAAGCCAGCGGCAAAAATGCGCCCCCAACCGCGGGGGGATCCTTCGCTCCTCCCGGTGCGTCGACCCCGGCCGAGTTCATGTTGCGATCGAAGGGCTATGATACTGACAGGGACAGCAGCACCGTGTTACGTGATTAGCACCAATGCTCCGCAGGTGGGATTGCCGCAGTTTCAAGGGACGCCCCTGTGGGAGGCCAACCTCTGGGCGAGGGTTTTCCGCCGTTCGGTCGCCGCGAGGGCTCGCCTCCCGCAAGGGACGGCCATGCAGGGGAGGCCGTTGCGCACAAGCGGATTCCTTGCGGAGTTTTGGTGCTGATCAAGTCCTGTTATTCGCGCGGGAGGGATCGATCATGCGCTCCGAAAACAGCCGCGGCTCGAGCAAAGCGTCGCGGCTCACGGTCAGCCCAAGGCGCGCAGCCCAGCGTCGGGTGCGCGATAGCCCCCAACCACAGACCGGAAGGAGCGCTCAACATCGTGAGCTGATCCGCGACGCTTCGATAAAGCTTGCCTATCGCGATGATGGGAAATCTCAACTTGAACTAAAGAACCTCTGGGTCTTAACTTGAATGGCAGCTGGACAAGGAGCCGCTCCTCAGCCGTAACCGCCGGGAGTTCGGCCATTGTCTCAGGGGCTGCCCTTTTTCTCAGGGCGATAGTTCCCGAAATGCACGCAAATTCAACGCAGTGAAGATGGAGAAAGACATGAGTGATCAGCCGAATACTGGCAAGTGCCCGGTCATGCACGGTGGCAACACCGCCACAGGCCATTCGAACATGGAGTGGTGGCCGGAAGGCCTGAACCTGGACATCCTTCACCAGCATGATCGCAAGACCAACCCGATGGGAGAGGACTTCAACTATCGCGAGGAGGTCAAGAAGCTCGACTTCGACGCGCTGAAGAAGGACATGCACGCGCTGATGACAGAGAGCCAGGATTGGTGGCCGGCCGACTGGGGCCACTACGGCGGCCTGATGATCCGCATGTCCTGGCACGCCGCGGGCACCTACCGCATCGCCGATGGCCGTGGCGGCGGCGGTACCGGCAACCAGCGCTTCGCGCCGATCAACAGTTGGCCCGATAACGTCAGCCTCGACAAGGCACGCCGGTTGTTGTGGCCGATCAAGAAGAAGTACGGCAACAAGGTCAGCTGGGCCGACCTGATCATCCTGGCTGGCAACGTGGCCTACGAGAACATGGGCCTGAAGACCTTCGGCTTTTCCTTC
>PUOZ01000106.1 GCA_003553165.1 Thioalkalivibrio sp. | reverse complement strand
TCAACCTCGGACGCGAACTGGGGATCCGCATCGGCGGCATCATCGGCCACAACTGGCTCGCAAGGCACCGGGTAAAACTCGACTACCGCACGATGCAGACCCACATCAGCATTGATTGAACTGGCAGGGGCCCGGCACGGACTCTCCGAATAGCGTTCCGGACAGGTCCAAAGCAGCCCACGAACCAAATTCGCTCGCGGTTACAACCGTGCAATCTATCCCGCGCTTCCGAATAACGGATGGCGGCAACCAAAAGGACACACACTTACACCCATTCTGCCACCAGGCCGCGCTGCAACTTGGCCTGTGGGAGAAAAGGAGTGTCGGTTGTTGAAAGGTTGGGGGGGCAATGGCGTTGGCTGCGCGGTGAAGATTCAGGGCCGATGACGCCCGCTCGCGACCCTGGGCGGCCGGTCAGTCAGTGACCTTGGGCGAGAGGCTGGAGTCGGACGTAAAGATGAATAGCGCCGGGTCGCATGAGCGGTCCGGCGCGCGTTCCTCAAAGCAGTTCTGCCTCGTACCCCTCTTTCTGGATTGCCGCTAGCAGGGCCGCCGTATCTGCATTGCCCGTAACCACGGCCTGTTCGTTTTCTAGGCTGACGTCGGCCGCTTCGACGCCTGGTACCTTTTGCAACGCTTTGGCCACGGCGGCGACGCAATGCATGCAGGTCATGCCAGTGACTCGGATTCGGGTCTCCACAACAGCTCTCCCATGGTTGACAGGCAGAAGAATGGCGCCGCGCCTGAACCGGCTCAATCGGCACCGGAGCGACCACCTTCAGCGCAAGAAGGATCTCTCCGAGTAGCCGGTTGCCGTGATCGCTGCACGTTCGGGCAGTGCGGCCGACGGTTCTTTCGGCGACGGGGCCAAAAGGGGCCAATGCGTGGGCCGCAGCCGCTCGCTCCGCAGAGGGTCACATCAGCGTCTGGAGCCGAGGCGATCCAGAGCCTCCTGTCCGAGGATCTGGCGCCCGACGATCCAGACCACCAGTGACGGCAGCAGGACCCACTGCATGAGTGGAGACAGACCGGTACCCAATATCGGTACAGTCGGCATCAAGTCACTATACTGCCAGCGGTCAAGGATTGCAGTGGCATGCCATTCCAGTGCGACGGTGATGACGACACCGACGGCTATAAATCCCAGGATTGCGGCTCTGCCGGGGGCAACGATCCACCTGCGATCCGCGCGGATCAGAGCAACGACCCAGAATGCAAACAACGCAATGAGTGCATCACCCAGCGCGGCGCGGGCACAGAACACAACGGCTTCCCAGTGCTCCATCGTCGGCATGTCCGCAAACAGAGGGACCTGCAGAAACTCCCAGACGAAGTGGAGCAGGAATGAGAACAACACGACATTGAACTCGCCGGAAGCCAGCCATTGCTGATACCACGGAACCCTGGGACGATCAGCCATGGTCAGTTCGTGCGTTCTCGGAAGTGGTGCGTCGACATGACCTCATTCTGCCACCGTGGTGCGCGGGGAGACTGTACATGACCGATATGTAATGCCCGCCTCAGGTCTGTGTAAGAATATCCGGCGCACCTTGGCACCTCGTGTGGAACCGGAATGTGGTGCGCGGTGCAATGAACGCCAGGCACCGACACCCCTTGTCGAGACTCGTATGCCAACCCGATCCTTCCCTGCCGTGCCGCGACCGCAAGCGGCTATCCCCGCCGGTCGTGAGTACCATGCCGCATGCCGCCCCCGTAGGTTCGCGTTGTGGCTCATCCTCTTGGGCTGCGTACTGCTCGCGGGTGCCTGGGCGGCGACGGCGCACCATGCCGATATCCTCCTCTGGCTTTCCGGTTCGCAGTCCTCGCTGACCGATTGGGTCGAGGTCTGGCCGGTCGCCGCAGCCGCCGTCTACGTGCTGGTGGTGACGGTGGGTAAGGTGACGCCGTTCCCCGGCGGATTCCTGCTTATGTTCACCGGGGGCTTCCTGTTCGGCCCGGAACTCGGTGCGGTTCTGAGTGCGGTGGGGTCGGCGTTCAGCGCAGTGATGATTGCCGCCTTGGGGCGCCGGCTTTTCCATCAGCCGATTCACCGGCTCTGGGGTGAGCGGCTCGCGTCCGTGGCACCGACCGTGACCGCGAACGGTTTCCACTTTATCCTCGCTGCGCGGCTGTTCCCGCTGGTGCCGGCCTGGGCCGTGAACGTCGTGCCGGTGATCTTCCGGATTCCGCTCAACCGGGTTCTTCTTGCCACCTTCCTGGGTCTGCTGCCGCTGTCCTTCGTGGTGGCGACGCTCGGACACCAGGTATCTGGCATCGCGGCGGCGGGCGAGGTCGCGCTGCGCGACGTACTGACCCCGCAGCTACTGCTGGCCCTAGCCGCTCTGGCGGCGCTGGCCCTGCTGGCACCGCTGCTGCGGGCCCGGCACGCGCGGAGTTGAGACCGGCCGGGACACCTCCGCAGCGCAGCGTCTGGGTGCCCTGGGCTAGATTCCCAGGGTACGCGAGACGGATCGAACGGGATGGCCGATGAAACCAGGCCCTGAAACGGATAGCCCCGGTCGGCCCCGGCGCGAGCGGCTGCTGGCGTTGTTCCTGCTGCTCGCCCACCTGCTGGGATTCGCATCGACGCCCTGATGTCAACGCGGACGCCGCAGGGTGTCGTTGCCTGGATCGTCTCGCTGAATGCGGTTCCGTATCTGGCGGTGCCCTCCTATTGGGTGTTCGGCCGCAACAAGTTCCAGGATTACGTTATCGCACGGCGCAACGTGGATTCCGCGCTGGCGGTGGCGCTTGTGCTCTAGAAGGTGTGAAACCTATTTGCATCCGATGACCAAAGGACGCGTGACGACTGTCCGTTACTGGCTCTACAGGGGACTCGTATCCATTCAGGCCGACTGGCTGTTAAGGGTCGCCACCCGGCAGCCGGCACATGGAACTGCCCGCGCTCCAGACGACGGACGGCAACTCGAGAAGTGCAACCGTGGGAACCAGAGAAACGCGGTCTATTGCATGAGGATCACGCGATCAC
>PUOZ01000288.1 GCA_003553165.1 Thioalkalivibrio sp. | reverse complement strand
CGCGCCAATACGTACACTTCCCGTGACCGAGGCCGCGAAGCTTCCGGCTTGCGCACCACCACACGGCTGAACCGCTTTCGCACCTCGCGCAGGAATTCATCCGAACCCTGCCCCTGAAACAGTTTGACGAGAAAAGCCCCATTCGGTTTCAAAACCCTGACCGAAAGATCCAGCGCCAGTTCACAGAGGTAAATGGCCCGCGGCTGGTCGACCGCGTCCGTCCCCGACAGGTTGGGGGCGATATCCGACAGTACAAGGTCTGCCGGTTCGCCGCCCAACTGGGCCAGGATGGCCTTCAGGACCGGCTCCTCGCGAAAGTCCCCGGTCACGATGTCGACGCCCGGTATCGGGTCCATGGGCAGGATGTCCGAAGCCACCACACGGCCCGAACGACCCACGCGCTCCATGGCGTACTGGCTCCAACCCCCCGGCGCGGCTCCCAGGTCGACCACGCGCATGCCCGGCCCCAGCAGATGGTCGCGCCGATCGATCTCCGCAAGCTTGTACACCGCGCGGGCGCGATAGCCTTCCTGCTGGGCACGCACGACGAAGGGATCGTCGAAGTGCTCCCTGAGCCAGCGCTGGCTGGACTTGCTGCGTTTTGCCATCCCCTCCCCTTCGGACCAGCAACGGCGCCATGCTACACTGGCGGCCTTCCGAAACACCGGTATCCTGTACGTGGACCTGACCGAGCCGCAGCGCAAGCTGCTTCGCAGCCTGGCGCACCCGCGCAAACCCATCGTGACCATCGGCCGCAACGGCCTGACGGATGCCGTGCTCGCCGAGCTGGACCAGGCACTGGAACATCACGAACTGGTCAAGATCAAGGTCAAGATCGGCGATCGCGAGGACCGCAATGCCATGGTCAATGCCCTCTGCGAACGAACCGGCGCGGCACTGATCCAGCGCATCGGATTCGTCGCCACCGTGTTTCGGCGCAACGCCGAAAAACCCCTGATCTCCCTGGTGTGATCTCGCTGGCCGGAATCCCGTCACTCAGTTGACGTAGAGCACTTCAAGAATCTCGTACTCACGTGCGCCGCCGGGGGCCTGCACGGTCACCAGGTCGCCCTCTTCCTTGCCGATCAGGGCCCGGGCGATCGGCGAACTCACTGAAATCATGCCCTGCTTGATGTCGGCCTCGTCATCGCCGACGATGCGGTAGGTCACGGCGTTGCCATCCTCCGTGGCCTCGAGCTTCACCGTCACGCCGAAGACGACCTTGCCGCTCTTCGGCAGGGTGGCGACGTCGATCACCTGGGCGTTCGCGAGTTTTCCCTCGATCTCCCGGATCCGCCCCTCGATGAAGCTCTGCTGCTCACGCGCTGCGTGGTACTCGGCGTTCTCCTTCAGGTCGCCGTGGGCGCGTGCCTCGGCGATGGCGTTCACCACCCGGGGACGATCCTCGGTCTTCAGCCGGCGCAATTCCTCTTTCAGCTTCTCGGCACCGGCGACGGTCAGCGGGGTCTTGCTCATGACTCGCTCCGGCCCTGCAGGCCCTCGGCGTGCAGGTCCTGCAGGCAGAACACGTTCTCGAACTCCAGGTGGTCCAGTGCCTGCACCGTGGCCAGGGCGCCGGCAATGGTCGTCGTGTAGCTGACCTTGTGCATCAGCGCCTCGCGGCGGATGGTGAAGGAATCCGCGGTCGCCTGCTTGCCCTCCACCGTGTTCACGATGAAACTGATCTCGTCGTTCTTGATCATGTCGACGATGTGCGGTCGGCCCTCGGTGACCTTGTTCACCACCGTGACCTCGACGCCCTCCTCCTGCAGAAAGGCCGCAGTGCCCCGTGTCGCCAGCACTTCAAAGCCCAGTTCGACCAGGCGCCGGCCGACCTTGGCCAGGGTCGTGCGCTTGTCGATCTCGCGCACCGAGACGAAGGCCTTGCCACGCGCCGGCAGCCGCACACCGGCTCCCAGCTGGCTCTTGGCGAAGGCCTCGGCGAAACTTCGGCCAACACCCATCACCTCGCCCGTGGACTTCATCTCCGGCCCCAGGATCGGATCCACCCCGGGGAACTTCGCGAACGGAAAGACCGCCTCCTTCACCGCGTAAAAGGCCGGCCGCACCGGTTCCCGCAACGCCTGCGCCTTCAGGCTGGTGCCCGCCATGCAGCGCGCCCCGATCTTCGCCAGGGGCAGACCCACCACCTTGGACACGAAGGGCACCGTGCGCGAGGCGCGCGGGTTGACCTCGAGCACGTAGATGTCCTCGCCCTTGATCGCGAACTGGGTGTTCATCAGGCCGATGACCTTCAAGCCCAGCGCCATCCGGCGCACCTGCTCGGCCATCTCGTCCTGGAGCCGATCGGACAGCGAGAACGGCGGCAGCGAGCAGGCCGAGTCGCCGGAGTGGACCCCGGCCTGCTCGATGTGCTCCATGATGCCGCCGATGAACACGTCCTCACCGTCGCAGATCGCGTCGACATCAACCTCGATCGCATCGTCCAGAAACCGGTCCAGGAGCACCGGAGCGTCGTTGGAGACCGAGACCGCATCGCGCATGTAGCGCTTCAGGTCCTCCTCGTCGCGCACGATCTCCATCGCGCGCCCGCCGAGCACGTACGAGGGTCGCACGACCAGCGGATAGCCGATCTCGGCCGCGAGCTTCTCGGCCTCGTCCTCGCTGCGGGCGGTGCGGTTCGGGGGCTGACGAAGGTCCAGCTTCTGCAGCAGGTGCTGGAAGCGCTCCCGGTCCTCCGCGAGGTCGATGGAATCCGGCGACGTACCGATGATCGGCACGCCTGCAGCCTCGAGGTCGCGCGCCAGCTTCAGCGGCGTCTGGCCACCGTACTGCACGATCACGCCCTTGGGGTTCTCCGCGGCGACGACTTCGAGCACATCCTCCAGGGTCAGCGGTTCGAAGTAGAGCCGATCCGAGGTATCGTAGTCAGTGGACACGGTCTCGGGATTGCAGTTGACCATGATGGTCTCGTAGCCATCCTCGCGCATCGCCAGCGCGGCATGAACACAGCAGTAGTCGAACTCGAT
>PUOZ01000220.1 GCA_003553165.1 Thioalkalivibrio sp. | reverse complement strand
GAGGAAAAGATGCGCTTGAGCCCGGAGATCGGATTGAGCTTGCTCAGCTTGGGGGCCATGGCCTTGCCGGAAAAACCGCCGCCCCCCATGGACAGGGGCCCCGCCACCGCGGCGACCAGCAGGACCCCGAACAGCGGCAGCAGCATCACCAATGCCTCGGAGATGCGCAGCAGCAGCATCTCATGCAATACACCCGGCTCGAACATCATTTCCCGTTCGACGGTGAAGCTGGCCCGCAGGATGTCCTGCAGACGCCCGAGAATGCCGCCGCCCATGATCAGCAGGCCGGCGCCGCCGCCGAGCAGCACCAGCGTGGTGTTCAACTCGCGGGAACGGGCGACCTGGCCCTTCTCCTTCGCCTCCCGCAGCTTTTTGGGAGTGGGTTGTTCGCTCTTTTCCTGGGAAGTGTCGTTTTCGGCCATGCCGCTAGCGTCCGACGAACTGGCCCATCAGCCCGAAGGCCAGTGCCAGGAGTTCAGTGAATTGGGGCAGCAGCACCGGCAGGCTCAACAGAATCAGGATGAAGCCCAGCAGGATCATCATGGGAAAGCCGACCGCAAAGATATTGAGCTGCGGCGCAGCGCGGGTGACGACGCCCATGGACACGTTCACCACCAGCATCGCGGCGACCGCGGGCAGCGCGACCATCAGGGCGTAGGTGAACATCGTGCTGCCCCAGCTCACCAGGCTCCAGAGCTCCACCCGGGTAATGCCCTCCACCGCGATGGGCATGGTGTGGAAGCTCATCAAGGTCAACTCGATCAGGGCCACATGGCCGTTCAGCGCGAGGAAGATCAGGGTCGAAACGATCAGGAAATAGTTGGAAACCACCGGGACCTGGGCCCCCTGCTGCGGATCCACCATGGAGGCGAAACCCAGGCCCATGGACAGGGCGATGGTCTCGCCGGCCTGGGTCACCGCACTGAACACCATCTGCAGCACGAAACCGATCATCAGGCCGATCAGGATCTGCTGTACGGCAATCGTCAGACCCGCGAGGCTCAGCGGCTCCACGGCGGGCGGCAGCGGCAGCAGTGGCGCCACGATCACGGCCAGAACCAGAGCGAAGCCGAGGCGGATGCGCACGGTAACGGTCCCCGCACCGAACAGCGGGGCCGCCACGAGCATGGCTCCGATGCGCAGGAAGGGCCACAGGAGCGCTCCGACCCAGGCGGTGATTTCGGCGGTGGTGAAGTGCATGCCCCTGTTCCCTCTCCCTGGTTCGCAGTTCCGTGACGCAGGACGGTCCGTCTCACCCGATCAGACCAGGGATGCTGTCGTAGAGCCGCAGCGTGTATTCCACGATCAGCCCCAGCATCCAGTGCCCGACAATCGCCAGGGCGGCGAACATGCCCAACAGCTTGGGAATGAACGACAGGGTCATCTCCTGGATCTGGGTCGCCGCCTGGATCATGCCGATGGCCAGACCGATCGCCAGGGCGGTGAGCAGCACCGGGGCGCTGAGGAAGACCACCACCAGCAATGCCTGGCGGCCGACGTCGAGCACCATTTCGGGGGTCATGACGGGATTCCCTCCCTGTGTACGGCGGAACGCGAGGCCATCACGGCGGCGTCCGTCAGGTGAAAAAACTGGAGGCCAGGGTGCCCATGATCAGCGCCCAGCCATCGACGAGAACGAACAGCATCACCTTGAACGGCATCGAGATGATCAGCGGCGACAGCATCACCATGCCCATCGACATCAGCACGCTGGCCACCACCAGGTCGATGATCAGAAACGGGATCAGGATCAGGAAGCCGATCTGAAAGGCGGTCTTCAGCTCACTGGTCAGAAAGGAAGCGATCAGCAGGGTGAAGGGCACGTCATCGGGCGATTCGAAGCCGTCGCGACCACTGATCCGTGCAAACATGGCCAGGTCCGGCTCTCGGGTCTGCGCCATCATGAACTCCCGCAGCGGTCCGCTGGCCTCGATCACGGCCTGCTCCGCGGAGAGGTCCTCGGCCATGTAGGGCTGGACCGCCTGTACGTGAATGCGGTCGAACACCGGCGTCATCACGAACAGGGTCAGGAACAGGGCCAGACCGATCAGGATCTGGTTCGATGGCGTCTGGGTGGTGCCGAGGCCCTGCCGCAGCAGCGCCAGCACGATGATGATGCGGGTAAAGGCGGTCATCATGATCAACGCGGCCGGCAACAGGCTCAGCAGCGTCATCAGGAGGAGGATCTGCAGGGTCACCGAATAGGTCTGGGCCCCGTCGGGAGCGGTCGTGACGTTCAGCACCTCCAGCCCGGCCTGGCCCCATGCCGGCTGCACGGCCGCACCCAGCAACAGAAGCAGGAACAGGAAATTCGCCTTCCTCATGGCTGGGGATTCCGTTGCAGAACGGAACGGAGCCGGCGCGCGAAGGGGCTTTCCGCGTGCCCGGCGGCAGCCGTCCGCCCCTGGTCGGTGGGCAGCGGCTCGTCCAGCACGTGCAGGGTCTGCACACGCCCCGGGGCCACGCCCACCAGCAACTGCCGGTCGCCCACCTGCACCAGCAGCATGCGCTCCCTGGAGCCCAGGGAAATCCCGCCGAGGACACGGAAATCGCCGCCGAGACGGGATTGCATTCCGGTCATCCGGCGCATCACAAAGGCCAGCACAACGATCGCGGCAATCACCACCAGCAGGCCCGCAAGCAACTGCAGCAGGTACGCCGCGCTCACCCCGTCCCCGGCCGCGATCGGCCAGGCCGTGGGGCCGGCCTCTGCCAGCGCCGTCCCCGGCAGGCTCGCCGTGAGCCACGCCAGGCAGACAGCCGAAGCCGGCAACCGCGGACCCGACGGCCGCCGAACGCGCCGTTGCCCGGGCTCCCGCCCAAGCCCCTGCGAGCCCGAACGCCTGCTGTACGTGGACGCCATCACTTGAGCTTCTTCACGCGTTCGGTCGGACTCATCACATCGGTCAGGCGGATGCCGAACTTTTCGTTCACCACCACCACCTCGCCGTGCGCGATCAGCGTGCCGTTGGCGAACACGTCCAGCGGCTCGCCCGCCAG
>PUOZ01000204.1 GCA_003553165.1 Thioalkalivibrio sp. | reverse complement strand
TTGACGATTTCGTAGTTGTACTGTTCCGAGGGAACAGCCGTCGAAGCCGGCACGGACCCGGCGGTTGCTGCGTTTTCCGACATGTCGATTATCCACCTTGCCTGCGGGGAACACGGTCTGCCCGGCTCGCCGGGACGTGAACTGTACCCCAAGAATCCACCAGAAAAAAGCAAATCCTTTGCGCGAGGTCGGGGTCTTCTCCTGCCGCGGGCAACGCCGTTCAGCGTACGGACCGGATCGGAATGACCGGCCCGGACACCCGCGACGGCGGTGGCGCATCAGGCACCCATGCGTGACCATAGACCACTTCCCAGGTCGCCGGTAAACGCCCCTGCTCGCCGTAGCGGGATGCGTAAACCTCTTCCACCGCGCGCAGGCGGCGCGGCCCGAACAGGCCCCGCGCGCGCCCGGCGAGTGCGTTGCGCACGCCGATGCCGCGCAGGTCGCGCAGCAGCGAGCGGAAGTCCGGATAGGTCAGCGTCAGGGTCTCCTGGTCCATCACCGGGTCGGCGAATCCGGCGCGTACCAGCGCATCGCCGATGTCGTGCATGTCGATGAAGGCATTCACGTGGGCGGCGTCGCCGCCGTCCACCGCGGCAAAGGCGGCGCGCAGTTCCTTCAGGGTGTCCGGGCCGAAGGTCGCGAACAGCCACAGCCCGCCCGGGGCCAGTACCCGGCGTACCTCGGCGAAGACCTGGTCGAGGTCGTTCACCCACTGCAGGGCCGCCGCGGAGACTGCCAGATCGAAGCTCCGGTCCGCCAGCGGCAGGCGCTCCATGTCGCCGCAGACGGCCCAGGGCCGACGCAGCCAGCGGCCCTGCCCCCGGGCGCGCGCGGCCATCGCCGGCGCAAGATCCAGCCCCGCCACCCGCGCCCCGCGGTAGCGCTTCGACAAGGGCTTCAGCGCGGCGCCGGGACCGCAGCCGAGATCGATGATCCGGCGCGGCTCGAGTCGGATCCAGTCCAGGCGCTCGAGCAGGCGCTGCTGCACCTCCTGTTGCAGCACCGCGTACTCGTCGTAGCCCGGGGCCGCTGCGTCGAACGCGGCGCGGACCTTGCGTTTGTCGATCTCGAACCCGTCCTTCAAGCCATCACCTCATGCAGAAAATCGGCAAGACCGGCCGCGTCCTCCAGCCACGACGCGTGCCCGCCCGGCCCAAGATGCAACCGCGCATCGGGACGCAGCGCGCTTAGCCCGGAAGCCACGCCCGCCGGGACCAGCGGGTCGTCATCGGCGAGCCAGGCCCATACCGGGGCATCCAGGCCGGCCCAGACGCGCCGCAGATCGGACTGCGCCAGCGCCGCAAGCCCCGCGCGCAGACCCGGATCGGTGGCCGGACGGCCCGCCATCAGGCCGAGCAGTTGCCGCCGCAGGCGCGCCGGCGCGTGCCCGCCCTGCGCACACAACGCGGCGAAACGACGCTCCAACGCGGCGCGATCCCGTTCCAGATCGTCGCCGAACGACGCCAGCGCCGCCGGATCCAGCGCGCAGGGCCAGCCCGGCGCCGACGCGAACCGCGGCGTGGCGCAGATCAGGGCCAGCCGCTGCGGCCCCTGCCATTGCTCCGCCGCAGCCAGCGCGATCAGGCCGCCCAGCGACCAACCGGCCCAGACCGGTTCCCGAATTTCCGCGGGCAGCTGCCCGCGCAGCACCCGCGCGGCCTCGTGGACATCCGCGAGCCGCTCGCCGTTCGGGCAGCCGCCATGTCCCGGCAGTTCCGCAAGCACGAACGGCAAGCCGCCCAGCGCCGCAACCACCGGCTCCCAGATCGTCCGGCTGAAGCCCCAGCCGTGGACCAGGATCAGGGTCCTGTGCGCCGCCGCGCTCACCCGGCGCCACCCCGGGACCGAACCGGACCCGGGCTCCGGGCAACCGCCAGCGCGTCCGCGAATAATGAAGCCGGTGGGCGGGGTTGCGTATCATGGCGGATTGGAAACAACGCTGACAGCGAGACGACGGGCATGGGAATCATGATCATGGGCATACTGGTGGCGTACCTGCTGGGCTCGATATCCTCGGCCATTGTCGTCAGCTACCTGCTCCGCCTGCCCGATCCGCGCGCCACCGGCTCGGGAAATCCCGGCGCAACCAACGTGCTGCGCGCCGGCAGCAAGCTCGGCGCGGCGCTGACCCTGATCGGCGACGTCGCCAAGGGCTGGCTGCCGGTCTTCATCGTAATGCAACTCGGCGATTACCCGGGCTGGATGATCGGCCTGATCGGCCTGGCCGCCTTCCTCGGGCACCTGTACCCATTGTATTTCGGTTTCAAGGGCGGCAAGGGCGTGGCCACGGCACTGGGCGTGACCCTCGCGATCAGCCCGCTCACCGCACTGCTGGTGATCGCCACCTGGCTGCTGGTCGCCGTGATCCTGCGCTACTCGTCCCTCGCCGCCCTGGTCGCGGCCCTGGCGGCGCCAGTCTATCTCGCCTTCGTCTACCCCGACCCCTGGCTGGTCACCGCCCTCTGCGTAATGACGCTCTTCCTCTACGCCCGCCACTACGGCAACATCCAGCGCCTGCTGCAGGGCACCGAACCCCGCATCGGCGCCAAGAAAACGACCTCCTGAGGTTTTCTCCAACGAGGTCAAGGGATTTTTCACCACGAAGAACACGAAGACACGAAGGGTTTCAGAGCGAGGGCGGGTGAGAGGGACGCGAAATTCGCGTTTACGCCCACACCATATTCCACGGCGGATGGCGGCCTGTGAAATTTTTCGCTCACCACGCAACAGCCTACCTGATGATCACCGGAGGCTCCGCAGGGAATCCGCTCGTGCGCAACGCTCCCCCCATGCAGCATGGCCGTCCCTTGTGGGAGGCGAGCCCTCTCGGCGACCGAACGGTGCAACACCTTCGCCTAGAGACTGGCTTCCCACAGGGGCGCCCCTGGAAACAGCACCAATTCGACCACCTGCGAAGCTTTGGTGCTGATCAAAAGGGATTTTTTACCACGAAGAACACGAAGATTGCTTGGGTGGGGCTTGTGGTGATCGTTGCGCGCCACGGACA
>PUOZ01000252.1 GCA_003553165.1 Thioalkalivibrio sp. | reverse complement strand
GGCCACCAGCAGGTGTTCGACGGTCACGAATTCGTGCCGTTTTTCCCGGGCGTCCTTGAACACCAGGTTGAGACTGAATTCGAGTTCGCGGTCGAGCATGGCGGTCAGGCCTCCTCCATCGTACATAGCAGCGGATGCTGGCGGTGACGAGCGTAATCGTTGACCTGGGCCACCTTGGTTTCGGCAACGTCGCGGCTGAAGATGCCACAGACGCCCTTGCCCCGGGTGTGCACGTGCAGCATCACCCTTGTGGCCTTCTCCCGGTCCATCGAGAAGAAGGTCTCCAGGACCTCCACCACGAATTCCATCGGGGTGTAATCGTCGTTCATCAATACCACCTTGAACCTTCGTGGCGGCTTGAGTTCCGGGCGGGACTCCTCAACGGCGACGGATTCATCCTGTCCTGTCTTGTGCTTTGAATCACTCATGGGCTGCTCGGTTCCCCGGCCCGGTGGATACGGCCGTCACGACAGTTTCACGAGTTCCCCTGCATAGACAAAGAGACCGCAATTCCTATCCCCCTTCGTTGTTCATGTTCTCGATCAGGGCCGTGCCGAAGCCGGAGCAGGAAACCGGATCGACGCCCGGCATCAGCCGCGCGAAGTCGTAGGTCACTGTCCGCGCACTGATGGCCCCGGCCATGCCCTTGACGATCAGATCCGCGGCCTCGACCCAGCCCAAGTGCCGCAGCATCATCTCCGCAGACAGAATCAGCGAACCGGGGTTCACCTTGTCCTGGCCAGCGTAGCGCGGCGCGGTGCCGTGCGTCGCCTCGAACATCGCCACGGTGTCCGACAGATTGGCGCCCGGGGCGATCCCGATGCCGCCCACCTGCGCCGCCAGGGCGTCGGAGATGTAGTCGCCGTTCAGGTTCAGCGTCGCGATCACATCGTACTCATCCGGACGCAGCAGGATCTGTTGCAGGAAGGCATCCGCGATGACGTCCTTGATCACGATCTCCCTGCCGGTACGGGGATTCTCGAAGCTGCACCAGGGACCGCCGTCGATTTCCTCGGCACCGAACTCCTCCTGTGCGAGTTCGTAGCCCCAGTTCTTGAACGCACCTTCGGTGAATTTCATGATGTTGCCCTTGTGCACCAGCGTCACCGAGGCCCGGTCGTTGTCGATCGCGTACTGGATCGCCTTGCGGACCAACCGCTTGGTGCCCTCGCTGGACACCGGCTTCACCCCGATGCCGGCGGTGTCGGGGAACCGGATCTTGGTCACACCCATTTCCTTTTGCAGGAAGTCGATGACCTTGCGCACCTCGTCGGTGCCGGCCTCGTACTCGATCCCGGCATAGATGTCCTCCGAGTTCTCGCGGAAGATCACCATGTCGGTCTTTTCCGGTTCCTTCAGGGGGCTCGGGGTTCCAGCGTAGTAGCGAATCGGGCGCAGGCAGACGAAGAGATCGAGCTGCTGCCGCAACGCGACGTTCAGCGACCGGATGCCGCCGCCGACCGGGGTGGTGAGGGGACCCTTGATCGAGACGACATAATCCTTCACCGCGTCCAGCGTCTCCGCCGGCAGCCAGGTGTTGGCGCCGTAAACGGTGTTCGCCTTCTCGCCCGCATAGACCTCCATCCAGGCAATTTCACGCGTGCCACCATAGGCCTTGGCGACAGCGGCATCGACCACCTTCCGCATCACCGGCGTGATATCGACTCCGATGCCGTCGCCTTCAATGAATGGAATGATCGGGCGATCCGGGACCTGCAGTACACCCTCGGAATCGACAGCAATCGTTTCGGCGCCGGTTGGGATCGTGATGTGGTCGTAGGCCATGGGAGCTCCATTGGTCGCGAAGGGGGGTGACGGACGTCCGGATTATACAAGAACGGCCGCGGGCTACACGGCAGCCGATTTCGACCCGCGCTATGATCCCGCTCATGGCTTTCCGCTGCACCATAATGGAGCTCGCATGCCCGACCGCCTGCGCTGCCACGTGACCGTCGCCGCCGTGATCGCCGAGCGCGGCCGCTATCTTTTCGTCGAAGAGCGGATCGACGGGAGCCGGGTGCTGAATCAGCCCGCCGGTCACCTCGAGGCCGGCGAAAATCTGCTGGAGGCGGTGATCCGCGAGGTACGGGAGGAGACCGGCCTCGATTTCCTGCCCACGGCCTGGCTGGGATGCGACCTTTTGCCGCTGCCGAATGGCGCCGTCACCCTGCGGGTCGCGTTTACCGGCGACACCCGACCGCTCCCTGCGCCCCGGGCGCTGGACCCGGCCATACTGGCGACCCACTGGCTCACGGCTGGGGAGGCCACCACGCACTGGCAACTGCGCAGCCCGCTGGTGGAACGTTCCATCATCCGTTTCGAGAACGGGATACGGCTGCCACTGGAAAGCGTGGGCACGCTGGTACCCAATCCGCCATGACACGCACCGCCAGGGTCATTCTGGGCCTGTCCGGTGGGGTGGATTCTGCGGTCGCAGGTGCCCGCCTGGTTGAGCAAGGGTATCGTGTCGAAGGCCTGTTCATGAAGAACTGGGAGGAGGACGACGAACCCGGCTACTGCGCTGCCGAGGCCGATCTGGCCATGGCGCGCGAGGTGGCCAACGTGCTCGGCATCCCGCTGCACAAGGCCAATTACTCGGCCGAGTACTGGGATCGGGTCTTCACCCACTTCCTGTCCGAATACCGGGCAGGGCGAACACCGAACCCGGACATCCTCTGCAATCGCGAGGTCAAGTTCCCCGCCCTGCTCGATCACGCCCGAAGGCTGGGTGCCAGCCATGTCGCCAGCGGGCACTACGCGGACGCACTGCATCAGGCCGATGGCTCGCGCCTGCTCCGCGCCGCCGATGACGGCAAGGACCAGACCTACTTCCTCTGCCGCCTGACCCAGGAACAGCTGCGGCCGGCGCTGTTTCCCCTGGGTCCACTGCAGAAAACGGAGGTCCGCCGCCTGGCCCTCGAAATGGGGCTGCCCAATCACGCGCGCAAGGACAGCACCGGCATCTGCTTCATCGGCGAACGGCGTTTCCGGGATTTCCTCGCGCGCTACCTGCACG
>PUOZ01000368.1 GCA_003553165.1 Thioalkalivibrio sp. | reverse complement strand
CTCGTAGTCCATGAAACGCTTCTGCATCTCGAGCATTTCGTTGATCAATTCCTGTTTCTTGCTCATGGTTCCGTGTCTCCAAGTGATGGGGCGGCGAACGTTGGCCCCGACGACCTGCGCGACTGTAACACCGGCCGCCGGGGCGCTTAACCTCCCTTAGGGGATAGGCAACGACTCAATAGCCGCCCTTGCGGCGGCTTTCGGGCAGCCCGGCGACGCGCCCGCCCTGCTTGCTGGGATCCAGCGGGAACAGGTCGTAGACGGTCTTCGCGTCCACCTTGCGATCGTCCCACAACTGCTGCATCGCCTTCACGATGGTGCGGGTGTTCGGCTGGTTCTCGTTATTATTAATGTACTCGTCGCGCAGGTAATGGATCAGGTCCCAGTGGCGCTGGGTCAGTTCGATCCCTTCCTTCGCGGCGATGGTCTCGGCCACCTTCTCGTTCCAGTCCGACAGCTCCAACAGGTAGCCATTGGGGTTGGTCTCAATGGTGACGCCGTCAACTTCCAGACTCATGAAAATCCCTCCCTCGGTTTAGTCGTTCACTGCACATGTTGGTAAACCCTTACATCTCCACCCCAAAACCCCGAACCGACATGGTCGTTCAGCTGCCCCCGGGTACCGGGGCGATATCCTTGTGCCCGATAAACAGGCCGCAACCCATGGCCCGCTCGGGCCCGACACCCCTGCGCTGCAGGCGCAGCGAGGCCTCCGGTTCCAGCTCGGCCACCATCAGGCTGCGCGTGTGCAGCAGACCTTCCGGGACGCGCAGCACATGCCTGCGGCCGCTCAGCAGCTTGGAGACCGGCACCCCGAGGCGGCTCAGTTCCGCCGCCATTCCGGCGAGGAACGCGGCCTCGTCCTGATCCGGTTCCGACACGACATACCGGGCAAATACCACCGGCAGCGGCTCCAGCGGAATCACGTTCATATTGCCGATGCCCACTTCGAACCCCGCAACATCGAGCCGGCTGCCCACCAGCGCCGCGGCGGAATCCACGCGGGCATCCGGAACGCGCAGGCGCAGGCGGGCGCGGCGCGACAGGTGCAACACGTCCCGTTCGGGATCCTGGGGCCGCATCCAGCCGTTGCCCGACTCGGCACCGTGGATCAGGTGAATCCCGGCAAGCTCCTCCGTCTCCAGCCACGGCAGCGCTTCCAGCAGTGCCGTGGACAGGGCGTGAGCATGGTCCAGCGGCAGACAGGAACAGTCGATCCGGAAGGAAACGTCGACCACGTCGCGCAACCCGGCGAGTTCGTCATACGGAGCGTCGTCATCCCAGAACATCTCGATCCCCGCTCAACCGTTCGGGGAAGTGAACGCAGCCTCGATGCGCTCTTCCCAATCCATGGGTGTATCCGGAAACGGCGGACGCACGTCGGAACTCAGAAAGCGCTCACCTTCACGCGCGCGCTGCTGCACCAGCTCGATGAGCTGCTGGAAGGACTCGAGGTCCTGGTTCTGCATCAGCATCTCGCTCAACCAAATCATCGCAATACCTCAGGTTTCAGCCACACGATCGAGGAACCGCGCCCGATAGACCAGGCGCCGATGGCCGGATTCCCGGTCGTCCCGGAATCCCGTGCGGTTGTGTAACACGTTATTACAGAGGATGCCCTCCCCGGGACGCAACCGGTAGCGGAAGACCGGGCTGTCCGGAGCCTCCAGGATGCGACCGATCAGCGCCACGGCCTCGGCGGTGACCGGGTCGTCGCGCCAGCGAATGTTACGGCCCCGCGCGGTGTAACGCATGTGCAGCGCCCCGCTGACCGGGTCCACGCTGAACACCGGCCCGGTGCGCTCCGGACGGATCACCTCGCCGTTCTGCGTGTTCGCTGGAATGGTCAGGGCCTGGGGATGCATCAGGGCCTCGATGTAGTGTGACCCCGCATCGCGCAACGCGATATACAGCATCTCGTGATCCATCAGCGCGTTCTCGCCCCCCTCCGCCGCGGCGGACACACAGTGGAGCAGCATCGCCCGAATCGTCCCGTCGGGTGCATTGTAGTACTCGTCACAGTGCCAGCTCAGGGGACGATCGGTATAGGGGATGTATTCGCCCGTGTGGCCGCCTTCGCTGACCTGTAGCTGGCTGATCCCGTCCTCCTCCGCACACAGGTGCTCATCGAGCCTCCAGAGGCCGAGCGCCTGGCCCAACCGGCGCAACGCATCGCGGTCCACCGAGGCGCCGCCACAACGGTAGATCGCCATGTTGGCGCGCCGGATGCGCTCGATCAGCGCCGTACGCTCGGCCACGGTGACCCGGGCCGGATCCACCACAGCCACCGCGAGATCCTCGATGGCATCCGGAAAGCCGGACAACTTGGCTTCGCGCCAGCGGCCATAGGCCAGGTGATCCGCGGGGTCGAAGGGGCCGCCGCCGGACACACTGCCCGAGGCCCTGCCATCGGGCGTTGCAATCGAGTTGTTCATCATCGGAGATACGGGATCCTCGGGCTGCCGGCCGCGCACCGCCGGTGGGCGGGGGCGTTTCGGCGCGTCCGCGCACGACACAAGGGCTCTGCGAGTGGCAAAGTGTAACCGTGTCCCGGGCCGCCACAACTATCCATCCGGGATAGCCGGCCAACCGCGACGCCACTCTATGCTAACGTGCGGCGCGGGCGCCCTGCCGGGGCACCGTGCGCGGCTCCGGTTGCGGGGAAGGTGCACGCCCCGACGGGTCCGGCATCCCCCCTATCTCTTGGGAGATATAAGCCCCATGCATCCCCCCCCCATGAGTAGGATGTTTTCGGGGCCTCTTCGAACCTAGAGTAACCCACCGTGTGACGAGGTGATCCGCCTGGATGATCTCGTTCGACGAATCGGCGGACCGGCGATCTGGCCCGAGTGAAGGACCGCGATTCGAAATAATGAAGGTACGTATCGATCCCGGAAGCAATTAGCCGGCCTGCATACAGAATCCGATCAAGGAGACCGCCATGGCGAACCAACATCATCCGACCCCCATGCTCGACGAGTTGGAAAACGGCCCCTGGCCGAGCTTCATCTCGGGAATCAAGCG
>PUOZ01000202.1 GCA_003553165.1 Thioalkalivibrio sp. | reverse complement strand
CGCCGGCGCGAAGGTCCAGGATCTCCAGGGTCTCCAGCAGCCGCCCCCCGCGCAGGTGGGCGACCAGCCGCGCGCTCTTCGGCAGCCGGAAGCTGGACCATGCCTCGCGCACCACCGGCGTGCTGTCGGCCAGGCGGTAACCCACCAGTTCCATCTCCTGCTGGCCGGGGATATCCAGTTCGGTCCGCTGCACCCGGGTCGGGCTCGGCGGCAGTTCCAGCCGCAGCCAGCGGGCCGCCGGCGCCACCGTCCAACCCTGCACCAGCAGCGAGATCAGTACCACGAAGAAGACGACGTGAAAGAAATAGCCCGCGAGTTCCAGCCCCGCCAGCAGGGGGAAGAGCGCGAGGATGATCGGTACCGCGCCGCGCAGGCCCACCCAGGCGATGAACAACTGCTCCCGCCACGGAAAGCGGAACGGGTACAGACAGATGCCCACCGCCAGCGGGCGCGCGACCAGGATCAGTACCGCCGCCAGCAGACCGGCGTCCAGCGCCACCGGCGGCAATTCCGACGGAGTCACGATCACCCCCAGCATCAGGAACATCCCGATCTGCGACAGCGATGCGATGCCGTCGTGAAAGCGCTTGATGTTCTGGCTGGCCTCCAACGGCCGATTGCCGACGACCAGTCCGGCGAGATACACGGCAAGAAAGCCGCTGCCACCGAGCAGTCCGGTCAGACCGAAGATCGTCAACGCACCCGCCATCGCCGCCAGCGGATAGAACCCGGGGGACATGGGCAGCCGGTTGATCAATCCGAGCAGCGCGAGCCCGCCCAGCAGGCCGAGCACCACACCCAGGCCCATCTGCTGCACGAACTCGACCACGACCACGAGACCAAAGGCGGCATCCGGCAGCAGGATCAGCTCGATCAGCACGATCGTCAGGAAGATCGCCATCGGGTCGTTGCTGCCCGACTCGATTTCCAGCGTGGCGCCGACGCGACTTTTGAGTTCCAGTCCGCGCGAGTGCAGCAGGGAAAACACCGCTGCGGCGTCGGTGGATCCGACGATGGCACCCAGCAACAGCGACTCCAGCCAGGACAGGCCCAGCCACCAGTAGGCGAACAGTCCGGTCAGACCCGAGGTCAGCACCACGCCGACGGTCGCGAGCCCCAGCGCAGGCTTCAGGGCGATCCGGAAATTGCGCACGGGGGTGCGCAGGCCACCGTCGAACAGGATGACCGCCAAGGCCGCGGAACCGATCAGGTGCGCCAGCGGAATATTCTCGAAGACCAGGCCTCCCGGACCCTCGGGGCCAAGGAGCATGCCGATGCCCAGGAACACCAGCAGCAGCGGTACCCCGAGGCGCGAGGTCACCACGCTGGACAGAATGCTGCCCAGAATCACCAGCGCGCCCAGAAAGATCACCTGATTGGACCAGTCCATCCGGCCATGTTAGCCGATCCGCAACGCGGCAAGACCCGCCGGCCACCGCTTTTCCGGGTTGGCCGGCAATCCGTTACAGTGTGCGGAAAACCGCCACCCTGCACCCAAGAGCAAAACTGAAGGAGTCCACCGTGAAGGGAGTGACCCGCACCTTTCTGACCGGCCTCGCGGCCATCCTGCCGATCGCCATCACCCTGGCCCTGCTCTGGTGGCTCGGTACGACGGCCGAGGCCCTGCTCGGCGGTCTGCTGCAGCGGCTCCTGCCGGAATTCCTTTATTTCCCGGGGCTTGGACTCATCATCGGTCTGGGGTTGATCTTCGCGATCGGGGTTCTGCTGCGCGCATACGTGGTCCAGGGCCTCTTTGCCTGGCTGGAGGGATTGGTACAACGCATCCCTGTGGTGAAGACCATTTACGGCACGGTGCGTGACGTTATGAACCTGTTCTCTGGCGATCTGGAGCGACAGTTCGGCGAGGCCGTGCTGGTCACCTTTCCGGGAACGGAATACCGGCTGATGGGGTTTGTCACCCGCGAGGATTTCCAGGGCCTTCCCGACAATCTCGGAACCGAGGGAACGATTGCGGTGTATCTTCCGATGAGCTACCAAATCGGGGGCTACACGATGATGATGCCGCGCACCCAGGTCGAGCCCCTGAAACTTTCCCTGGAGGACGCCATGCGTTACACACTGACCGCCGGCGTCTCGGCGCGTAAACGCTCGTAACCCATGCCCAGAGACAACGCGCCACGCAACCGCACCGCCCGCGCCGGCAATACCGCGGATCTCGCTTGGACTGGTCTGGCCAACCTCACCCCCGCGCATCGCGAAGAGCTGGCCAATCGGATCGTGCCGGAAGTCGCATCGCACCTCGAGCACTGTCTGCGCATTACGCTCGAGGACTGGAAGGCCGGAAGAATCTCCAGCGAAGCGACAGAGGCTTCATGGGTGTGGGCGCACGACCTGGGCGTGCTGTCCGGCGTCATCGTCAGGGAATTCACCGAAGCGATCACCGACGACATCAAGACCACCCGCTATCCTCCGCAGTATGAGTTCTCGGGGATCGCGTATGCCAGCGGAAACTCCGACCTTTCGGTCCTGAATGATTACCAGTCTTCCCGCCGTTCCCTGCGCCACGAGCTCGAGGCCGTGGTACGCAGTCACCGCTACTCCTCATTCCTTCTGACGGAAGCCGCGCGCGAGGGCCGCCGGTTCCAGTATCCGAACTGGGCGCCCTGGGCACCCCTGCACTGGTTCGAGCGCCTGATAGAGACCGTGGAACGCCATTTCGAACGCAAGGCGAAGACCCTGGAACTGATGCAATCCTACGTCCACAACTTTGGCAAGACGGGCGGTCCGGTTCTGGCAGTCATCGTGGAAACGATTGACGCACTCGGTCTGGCACCCAACGCAGCCGAGTCCTTCCAACGGGAAGGGACCCCGGAGCCCAAGGTCTCCTGGGCCGCACTGACCCGTGACGACCATCCATCCACGCAGGGACCGTCCCGGATCCCATCCGCATCACCGCAGCCAGGTCGTGATTCAGCACCGGGATCGACCCCCGGCCGGCTCGCGCCGGCTCCGGAAGGCGCGGATGCCGCACAGTGGCAGCAATGGGTCAGGAACATGGCTCAGGT
>PUOZ01000023.1 GCA_003553165.1 Thioalkalivibrio sp. | reverse complement strand
ATCTGATGGACTCGCCCCTGCGCGCGGGTGTTGATGCGGTGGCCAGTGCCTTCAAACCAAAACCCCGGCTGGTGCACAGCGCAGAGCCAGCCTCGGATCCGACCACCCCGCGCTGCGGACCCGGCCGGGTCAGCACTTCGACCTCCTGAACTTCAGCGCATCGAGAATGGGTTTGATACGCCGCCGGATCGAGCTCTCATCAGGGAAGCTGCCATCTGCCGATCGCGCCGAGAACCAGTCCTGAAGTTCCCGGAGCCATGCGCCTTGTGACGGCGGCAGGCCTTCCTCGAACACGCGCCGGGTGATCTCGACTGTAGCGCGTCAACCATCTTGTCCGTGAGCGACAACCACCTTGGCCGGTTTTTGGGCGGCGGGGTTGGCGTTTGCTGAAGCTGTCTTCTGGTCAGCTTTCTCCTTCGCTGTTGTTGTCGGTTATGGTTGTCGCTGGTGTTCTGGCCAGCGCCGCCTTGCTTGAGGCCGCGGCACGCTGGCGGAAGCTCTCTGCGTTCATCTCGAGGATCGTCGCGTGGTGGACCAGACGGTCGATGGCCGCGACGGTCATGGCCTTGTCGGGGAAGATCTGATCCCAGCCACTGAAGGGTTGATTAGCCGCGATGGCGATGCTGCGGTATTCGTAGCGCCGGGCGATCAGTTCGAAGAGAACGCCGGTTTCGGCCTGGTCCTTGTGGGCATAGGTGATGTCGTCGAGGATGATCAGGTCGAACTTGTCGAGTTTGGCGAGGGCCGCTTCGAGAACGAGATCTCGACGGGCGGCCTGGAGCCTTTGCACCAGATCGCTGGTGCGTGTGTAGAACACGCGGTGTCCCGCCTCGATCAGGGCATGGCCGATTGCGCACAGAACGTGCGTCTTGCCGGTGCCGGAATTGCCGATGGCGATCAGGTTGCCGCCGCCCTCCAGCCAATCGCCCGCCGCCAAGGCCTCGACCCGGGCGCGCGGCAGGGTAGGCAGCGCCTTGAAGTCGAAGTTTGCGAGGGTTTTGCCTGCAGGCAGTTGCGCCTCGTTCAGATGGCGCCGGATGCGACGCATGTCGCGCTCGGCTATCTCGTATTCCGCCAGAACGGCGAGGAAACGGGCAGCAGGCCAGCCTTCGGTATCGGCACGCGCGGCGATTTCCGGCCAGAGCTTGTGGAAGCTCGGCAGTCGCAGCGCGGTCAACATGCTGGGCAGCGTGTGGATGTCGATCTCACGGGCGGTCATGCGCGGGCCTCCAGCAGAGCGTCGAAGCTGTCCAGTGATGGATGGGCGACGGCGACATCCCTGGGCAACGCCATGATCCTTGGCGCCAGCCGTGATGCCAGCGCCTTGGGATCCGGCACGTGACCTGCGTCGATGTCAGCCGCCAGTAAATGCGCCAACTCCGTTTCGCAGGCCTGTTCATGGGCGATGAAGAGCAGATCGACCATGCGGCGGCAGGCGTCGCGTCGCGGCAGATCCCGCTGCAGCATCTTCCAGGCGTCAGCGTATTCGGTCCGGGGGAACAGGCTGTCGCGGTAGATCGAACTCCACAGGGCCTGCGGTTTGCGCCGCAGAGCATGGATCACGTGGTGGTAATTGATGACGTGGACGCGATGTCCGTCGCCGCGTCCGCGGGCACGCGGATGGCTGACCACCAAGGTTCCGCCGAGAAAGGCCTCGATGCGATCATCATAAAGATGGACCCGCAAGCGCTGCCCGATCAGCTGCGACGGCGCACTGTAGAAGATGCTCTTGACCAGGAAGCCGCCCGTCCGGGTGACCGGCACCACGATCTCGGTGAAGTCTGTCGTGCGCCGCTGCGGCAGTGGCCTCAAATGGCCCCGTTCGGCCTGAACGGCGTCGGCACGTTGCCGATTGCGTCGGGCGATCAGCATGTCGATGAAGCGCCTGTAGTCCTCGATGCATGCGAAGTCGCGGCTTCCGCGCAGGATCAGCGCCTGCTTGATGGCCGTCTTGAGGTGCCTGTTCTGGGATTCCACCGCTCCGTTCTCGTGGGCCTCACCACGGTTGTTGCGACTGGCATCCATACCGTAATGGCCGACGAAGGCATTGTAGCGCTTGGTGACGTCTTCGCGCTGATCGGCGGTCAGGTTGCGGAAAGCTGCGGACAGACTGTCGGTCCGATGGTTTTGCGGCACGCCACCGAGCGACCAAAGCGCCTGCTGCAGGTTCTCGGCCAGCGCCGTGAAGCTTTCCCCGCCAAGAACCACGCCGACATGCTCCCAACGACTGTAGGCCATGACGAAGTGGTAAAGCAGATGCGGGAACGGCTGGCCTGCGATCGTCACCGCCAGCTCTTCGGCATGGGTGAAGTCGGACTGTGCCATATATCCCGGCTCGGGTGTCTGGCGGAAGATGATGTCGCGCTCGGGGCCGTTCAACGCCCGCCATCGCCGCACACGCCGCTCCAGGGTGCGCCGTATACGATCATCGGGGAACGCCAGGGGGTGCGCGCTCTGAAGATGACGCAACAAGGTGACGGCCTGCAACGCGCTGTCCCTCTCCAGCAGGGGGAGGAGGTCGTTCTCCCAATAACCTTCAAGAGGGTCGGCCACCGTGCGTCCATGAAGGGTCTTGCGCTTCGAAGGCGGTGTCGGGTCAGTATCGAAACGCCGGGCAGTCCGTTCGCTGAACCCGGCGCGGGCGGCCGATGTGCGCTGACTGTGGTTTTGGAGGTCGGTCATATACAATCTCAATTGCTGGTCAGTGATGGGTTTGTAGGCCAACCCGGGTCCTCCGTTTGACGGCAGAAGAACCCGGCTTACCAACCCGCAGCGACCAGCACCTTCCCCGAAATCAATCAGACCGGTGGGGCTGCCCTCCAGACGGGCATGCCCGTCTTCCGTTCAGCCCCACCGGCCAAGGTGGTTGTCGGCACCGGCCAAGATGGTTGTCGCTGAACAATCTGCACGATTTCGGCCGGTAGTGTGAAGACCACGTGGAAATATTCCACGGGCAGCAGGTCTTGGGCGCGCGCTTCCATCCAGTCGCGCGCCGCTGGCCCCTGGCACTTGGGGCAGTGCCTATTTTT
>PUOZ01000302.1 GCA_003553165.1 Thioalkalivibrio sp. | reverse complement strand
GGCGGCGGCGCCGGGCTGCTGATCATGGGCGGCGGCATTCTCGGGCGTCTGCAGGACATCCTGCGGGCCAGCTTCACCGTCGAACGGGAAATGATGTTCGAGCCGGGCGTATTGCATGAAATGCTGCTGCTGCGCATCTCCGAGGCGCTGATCATGCTGCTGCCGCTGTTCGCGCTGCTGCTGGTCGCCGCGGTGGCAGGGCCCCTGTCCATGGGGGGCGGCGGTTTTTCCGGCAAGGCCATGGCCCCCAAGCTGAGCAAGCTCAATCCGATCTCCGGGCTCAAGCGCATCTTTTCCTCGCAGGGGTTGATGGAGTTCGGCAAGACCCTGCTGAAGTTCGTGCTGATCACGTCCGTGGGCGGGGCACTGCTCTGGCAGATGTCGGATACCGTGCTGGGACTGGGTCACCAGCCGCTGGAGCGCGGTCTGATGCACGCGGGGTACATCATCGGCTGGACCTTCCTGATGCTGGCGGCGGTACTGATCCTGGTCGCACTCATCGATGTGCCGTTCCAGCTCTGGTCGCACCAGAAGCAGCTGCGGATGACCAAGCAGCAGGTGAAGGACGAGTTCAAGGAGACCGAAGGCAAGCCCGAGGTCAAGAGCAAAATCCGGCAAGCTCAGCACGACATTTCGCGGCGCCGGATGATGGCGGAGGTGCCGAAGGCCGACGTGGTGGTCACCAACCCGACCCACTACGCCGTCGCCCTGCGCTACGACCAGACGGGCATGCGGGCGCCGCGGGTGGTGGCCAAGGGCGCGGACCTGGTTGCCGCCGAGATCCGCGAGCGCGCCCGCGCGGCCGACGTTCCCCTGTTCGCTGCGCCGCCGCTGGCACGCGCCCTCTACTTCAGCACGCGTCTGGACCAGGAGATCCCGGCAGGCCTCTACGTCGCCGTCGCCCAGGTGCTGGCGTACGTCTACCAGCTGCGGGCCGCCGGTCGCGAGAGTGCGGCACGCCGGCCGGAAGCGCCGACCGACCTGCCGGTGCCGGACGACCTGCTGCGGCGCGCGCCGCCCCGGGAGGATTGATCCATGTCCGCCTTTTTCGATGGCCTGAAGAACGCCGGCAAGGCCGGCATGGTGACGCCCATCCTGCTGATGGCGATGCTGGTAATGCTGGTCATCCCGCTGCCGCCGCTGGCGCTGGACGTGTTGTTCACCTTCAACATCGCGCTGTCCCTTGTGGTGATCCTGGTCGCCGTGTACACGCCCCGGCCGCTCGAGTTCGCGGTGTTCCCGACCGTGCTGCTGGTGGCGACCCTGTTGCGATTGGCCCTGAACGTGGCGTCGACGCGGGTGATCCTGCTGAACGGCCACACCGGAACCGACGCGGCCGGCAACGTGATCCAGGCCTTCGGCGACTTTGTCGTCGGGGGCAACTACGCCGTGGGCCTGGTGGTGTTCCTGATCCTGGTGATCATCAACTTCGTGGTGGTGACCAAGGGTGCGGGACGCGTCTCGGAGGTGAGCGCCCGGTTCACCCTGGATGCCATGCCGGGCAAGCAGATGGCGATCGACGCCGACCTCAATGCCGGCCTGGTCTCTCAGGACGATGCCCGGCGTCGGCGCGAGGAGATCGCCCAGGAGGCGGATTTCTACGGTTCCATGGACGGCGCCAGCAAGTTCGTGCGCGGCGATGCGATCGCCGGCATCCTGATCCTGGTCATCAACATCATCGGCGGCCTGGTCATCGGGACCATCCAGCACGCGATGTCGCTGGGCGACGCCGCCACCAACTACGTGCTGCTGACCATCGGCGACGGACTGGTGGCCCAGATCCCGTCGCTGCTGCTGTCTTCGGCCACCGCCATCATCGTCACCCGGGTCTCGGCCTCCCAGGACATGGGGAAGCAGGTCTTTCAGCAGATGTTCGCCACCCCGCGCGCCCTCTACGTGGCCGCCGGCGTGGTGGGTTCGCTGGGTCTGGTGCCGGGCATGCCCAACCTGGTGTTCCTCTCCCTGGCCGCGCTGATGGCTTCCAGCGCCTATCTGAACGCGCAACGGCGTGCGGCCGCCGACGAGGAGGACCTGCTGGTCGAACCGCTGCCCCACGGTGGCGCCGCGGCGTCGAGTCCCGAAATGAAGGAGCTGTCCTGGGACGACGTGCCGCCCGTGGACCTGGTGGGCCTGGAGGTCGGCTATCGGCTGATTCCCATGGTGGACCGCAGCCAGGGCGGGCAGCTGATGGGCCGTATCAAGGGCGTGCGCCGCAAGCTTTCCCAGGAACTGGGTTTCCTGATCCAGCCGGTGCACATCCGCGACAACCTCGACCTGGGACCCAGCCAGTACCGGATCGCGCTGATGGGAGTGACCGTCGGCGAGGGCGAGGTGTACACCGATCAGGAGCTGGCGATCAATCCCGGCCGGGTGTTCGGAGAGATTCAGGGCACGGCGACCAAGGATCCGACGTTCGGTCTGGATGCGGTCTGGATCGATCCCGCGCTTCGGGAGCAGGCACAGGGGCTGGGCTACACCGTGGTCGACGCGGGCACGGTGGTCGCGACCCATCTCTCGCAGTTGCTGAAGGAGCACGCCCACGAGCTCCTGGGGCACGAGGAGGTGCAGCACATGCTGGACGTGCTCGGGCGGCATTCGCCGAAGCTGATGGAAAACCTGGTGCCCAAGATCCTCAACCTGGGGGTGGTGCTGAAGGTGATGCAGAACCTGCTGGCGGAGCAGGTCTCGATCCGCGATCTGCGCACCATCGCCGAAACCTTGGCGGAGCATGGCAGCAAGAGTCAGGATCCCGGCGTTCTGACCGCCGCCGTGCGGGTTGCCCTGGCACGGTCGATCGTGCAGAACATCGTGGGAACGGCGCCGGAGCTGCCCCTGATCGCGCTGGATCCTTCTCTGGAACAGATCTTGCAGAAGTCCTCGCAAGGGGCCGGAGGCGGTGGCCTGGGTATCGAACCCGGACTCGCCGAGAGGCTTCAGAAGTCCATCGCCGAGGCCGCTCAGCGGCAGGAGATGGCGGGGGAGCCCACCGTCGTCGTGGTGTCCCCGGACATTCGGGCCTGGATGGCGCGTTGGCTGAGGTCCGCCGTGCGAGGGCTGCATGTGCTGGCCTACACGGAGATACCGGACAACAAGCGCATCCGCGTGGTGGCCACGGTGGGAAGAGAGGACGGGAAATAGGTGCGGACATGGGGATAAGCGGCGTGGCGCGAGTGTTGCAGGAGACGGAACGGTGCGGCCCGGCGCCGCGAACGGTGGCCGGCGGCCTGCGCCCGGTATTCCTTGGGTCAACGGTTACTGACGGGCGGACACCATGAAAATCAGACGCTTTTTCGCTTCCGACATGCGTCAGGCGATCCGGATGGTGCGGGAGGAGCAGGGCCCGGACGCGGTCATTCTCTCCAGCCGCCGGGTGGAGGGGGGCATCGAGATCGTCTCCGCCATGGACTACGATCAGGAACTCGTGACCGGGATGGCCGGCGAGCAGGGGGCGGAGACGCCCCGGGAAGCGGCAGCCGCACCCGGTGCCGACGATGTCATGGCGCTGCTGGATACGCCGGCGCCAAGGTCGCGGCCGGCCCGCGCGGCGGAACCCCCGGACTCCGCGGGCCCGTCTGCGGCGACCCGCGCTCCGGGGATCGTCTGGTCCCAGGATCCGGCACTGGTGGCCATGCAGCGGGAGATCGAGAGTTTGCGCGGGATGTTGCAGGATCAGCTGGCGAGCCTTGCGTGGAACGATCTCTCGCTCAGGGAGCCGGAGCGGGCCCAGTTGATACGCGATCTGGAATACCTGGGACTCGATCCGGCCCTGGCGCGCGACATTGCCGGGAAGGTCCGCCACCTCAACAGCCGTGAGCACGCCTGGCGCGAAGCGCTGCAGCATCTGGCGCGGCGGATTCCGGTCGCCCCCGAAACCAGCCACGCCCCGGAAGGGATCGTGACATTGGTGGGGCCGAGCGGCGTCGGCAAGACCACGACCGTGGCCAAACTCGCGGCGCGGCACGTGCAGGCCTACGGTCGTCATTCGCTGGCGCTGGTGACCACCGATGCCTACCGCATCGGGGCCTATCGCCAATTGCAGACCTTCGGGCAGATTCTTGGCGTCCCCGTGCATCTTGCGCAGACGGCCGGGGAGCTGCACGACATCCTGTCGGGGCTGCAGGGCAAGCAGCGGATCTTCGTGGACACCGCCGGCATGAGCCAGAGGGATCTGAGCCTGGTCGAGGAGATCGCCGGCCTTGCCGCCATTCCCCATCAGCGGCCTCTGCTGGTGGTGGCTGCGAATACGCAGCAAGCGGTCATGGAAGAGATCTTCCGCGCCTTCGGTCGCCTGTCCCTGGAGGGTGTCGTGTTGACCAAGGTGGACGAGGCCGTCAGTCTCGGGCCGGCGCTGTCGGCACTGTGCGCGGGCGGGCTGCCGCTGATGTACGTCAGCGAGGGACAGCGCGTGCCGGAGGATTTATCATCCGCACGGGCGGAACGTCTGGTCAGCCGGGCCGTTTCGCTCGCGTCCGAAGACAGGGAAGAGCGGGATGGGAATGCCCACGGGCATGTCCCTCGCCAACCCCAACCCAACCGGAGTGGGCACAGCCATGTTTCAGCATGACGATCAGGCAGCAGGGTTGCGCCGCATGAGCGCACCCCGCCCGGTGCAGGTGATCGCGGTGGCCAGCGGCAAGGGGGGCGTGGGCAAGACCAATGTCTCCGTGAATCTTTCCGTAGCGCTGGCCCAGGGCGGGCGCGAGGTCATGCTGATGGATGCCGACCTCGGGCTGGCCAACGTCGACGTGCTGCTGGGCCTGCAGCCGCGGAAGAATCTGTCGCACGTGCTGAACGGCGAGATCGGCCTGGAGGAAACCCTGGTTTCGGGGCCCGCCGGAATCACCATCGTGCCGGCGGCCTCCGGTGTCGCGCGCATGGCGGACCTGGGTCCGGCCGAGCATGTCGGCATCATCCGCGCCTTCAGTGAATTGCACCGGCCCGTCGATGTCCTGATCGTCGATACCGCGGCGGGCCTGCACGACAGTGTGCTCAGCTTCTGTCGGGCGGTGCAGGAGGTGCTGGTGGTGGTCTGTGACGAGCCCGCCTCGATCACCGACGCCTACGCGCTGATCAAGGTGCTCAGCCGGGATCACGGGGTGTCCAGGGTGCGGGTGCTCGCCAACATGGTGCGTGGCCCGGAGGAGGGCAGGTCGCTGTTCGCCAAGCTCACGGCGGTGTGCGACCGTTTTCTCGACGTGACCCTGGATTACGCGGGTTCCGTGCCGCACGACGAATATCTCCGCAAGGCCGTGCAGCGCCAGAAGGCGGTTACCGAGGCCTTCCCGTCGAGTCCGGCAGCCAGGGCATTCAAGGATCTGGCCCGCAATGCCGATAAATGGCCTGTACCTGCCGGGAGCAGCGGGCGGATCGAATTCTTCGTCGAACGGCTGGTGGGTTCCGGTCTCGGCGACCGGGGCCTGTCATCCTTTCCGGTCTAGCCATGTACGCGCCCGACCCAGTGGATCGCAATCAGCTGGTCCAGCGGCATGTGCCGCTGGTCAAGCGCATTGCCTACCATCTGCTGGGACGGCTGCCCGCCGATGTGCAGGTGGACGACCTGATCCAGGCGGGGGTGGTGGGGCTGCTCGAGGCGGCGCGGCAGTATGACGCGGGGAAGGGGGCCAGCTTTGAGACCTATGCCGGCATCCGCATTCGCGGGGCGATGCTGGACGAGGTGCGACGCTCCGACTGGACGCCGCGCTCGGTGCACCGCAACGCGCGTCGGGTCAGCGAGGCCATGCGCGCCGTGGAGCATCGGGAAGGGCGGGAGGCGCGGCCGCAGGAGGTGGCCGAGGAGCTCGATGTGCGGCTGGAAGAATACCAGCGCATGGTGGCGGATGCGGTGAGCTGCCGGGTGCTGAGCTTCGAGGATATGTTCGAGCCGGAATCGGAGGGTGAGAACCGGTTGCCGGGCAGCGAACCGGACCCCCTGCAACGGCTTCAGGAGGGGGACTTTCGGGAAGCGCTCGCGAAGGAGGTCGATGGGTTGCCGGAAAGGGAGAAGCTGGTGATGTCGCTGTACTATGACGATGAGCTCAACCTGCGCGAAATCGGCGAGGTGCTCGGCGTCAGTGAGTCGCGGGTCTGCCAGCTGCATGGCCAGGCACTGGTGCGCCTGAGGGCTCGCATGGGGGACTGGACGGGCCGTGATGCGGCAAGCTGACGGCCGTCAGGACCGACGTCCGCCGCCGTCGATGCGTTTCAAGCTCACTTGTCCGATCGAGCGATTAGGGTTTGATCGAAACCGAAGCCGTTGGAGGTCAGTGTGGAAAAGAACATGAAGATCCTGATCGTGGACGATTTTTCCACGATGCGCCGCATCATCAAGAATCTGCTTCGGGATCTCGGCTACAACAATACCGCGGAAGCGGACGATGGCAGCACCGCGCTGCCACAGCTCATGAACGGCAGCTTCGATTTTTTGATCACCGACTGGAACATGCCCAACATGGCGGGCATCGACCTGCTCAAGGCGGTGCGGGCCGACGCCAGACTCAAGGACATGCCCGTGCTGATGGTGACTGCGGAGGCCAAGCGCGATCAGATCGTGGAGGCCGCGCAGGCGGGCGTCAGCGGGTACATCATCAAGCCGTTCACGGCCGACACCCTGCGGGAAAAGATCGACAAGATCTTTGAGCGCATCAACGCCGGGGGATGAGACGCATGCCAAGCCCCGAAATTGCGCAGAAGGAGTCGGCGATGCGAGCCAGGCAGCTGGAGAGGGCCAGGCAGTTGGTGGTCCACATCGAGGCTGAAGACGATGAGGCCGCCAACCGGCTGATCGAGGAAATGGGGCGGATGCACGAGAGCCTCCTGTTCGAGGAACTGGGCAAGCTGACCCGGGATCTGCACGAGGCGCTGAACGCCTTCCGGCTGGATTCGCGGCTTTCGGAGATCACCAAGAACGAGATTCCGGATGCCAAGGAACGCCTGAATTACGTCGTCGCCATGACGGAGCAGTCTGCCCACCGCACGCTCAATGCCGTGGAGGAGAGCCTGCCCATGGCCGAGTCCATCTCGCGTCAGGCCAAGGACCTGTACAAGGCCTGGCAGCGCTTTCGTCATCGCGAGATGTCGACGCAGGAGTTTCGACTGCTCGCCCAGGAGGTGGAGGCGTTTCTGGAACGCACCGGCGGCGATGGCGAATCCATCCGGCGCAACCTGTCCGACGTGCTGATGGCCCAGGATTTCCAGGATCTGACCGGCCAGGTGATTCGCCGCGTGATTCACCTGGTGCAGGATGTGGAGGAGAACCTGGTGGGTCTGGTACGGATTTCCGGGGAACGGCTCGCGGTCCCCGAGCCGAAGCGGAAGGAGTCCAAGGGTGCGGGCGACGGGAAGGGGTCCGGGCCCGCGGTACCGAATACCTCGGATGGCAGCAGCGACGTGATCAGCGGCCAGGACGGCGTGGACGACCTGCTGTCGAGTCTCGGTTTCTGAATGGCAGGATGACCAAAGGGGTATGGCATGAGCCTGGATACCGACGACGAGATCCTTCAGGACTTCCTGGTGGAGGCAGGGGAGTTGCTCGAGGGGCTGAACGAGCAGCTGGTGGAGCTGGAACAGAATCCCGATGACCGGGAACTGCTGAACGCGGTATTCCGCGGCTTCCACACCATCAAGGGCGGTGCGGGCTTTCTCAACCTGCACAGCCTGGTGGCGGTGTGTCATCGCGCCGAGGATGTGTTCAACCTGCTGCGCCAGGGGCAGCGGCAGGTGGACGGCCCGCTGATGGATGCCGTCCTCCAGGTGCTCGACGTGGTCACCCGCATGTTCGATGAAACGCGTGCGGGCCAGGAACCGGCGCCCGCGGACCCGGCCCTGTTGGCCGTGCTGGAGGGGCTCGCCAGGCCCGATGCCGGCGGTGGCGCCGTGCAGGATGCCCCGGTTGCGGGGTCAGCGATACCGGCGACCCCGGCTGCCGCCAAGGACGCCGCCGCCCCGAGCGTCGCTGCGCCGGCCCCGACACAGCCGTCGGGCGGCGATGCGGGGCAAGGCCCCGAAGCCGGTGGGGAGGAAATCACCGACGCCGAATTCGAGGCCCTGCTGGACGCCATCGAGGCGGAACGGGCGGAACCTCCGCCACAGCCGAAGGCGGCGGAGCCGATCGAATCGGTGGCTGCAGCTGCATCCGGGGCGCCGCCGACCGCGGGTGCGGACGAGATCAGCGAAGACGAGTTCGAACAATTGCTGGACACGTTTCACGGCAAGGGCCGCGCGCCACAGTCGCCGGCCGGCGGGGATTCGGGAAGTCCGTCGGGGACGGGTGCGCGGGCGGAGGGGAATGGCTCGGCCGGGGTTGAGCCGGCAACGATCCAGGATCCGCCGGATGCCGCGAGGACGGTTCCTGGCGCAACGGGTCCGGAGACTGCAAACCCGGCGGCGCCCCCGCAGCGGCCGATCGCTTCTGCCCCGGAAGCCGGCCATGGGAGCTCTACGGCGAAGGCCGCGCCCGCAGCCAGGCCCACGGCACCGGCGGATACCTCGGTCCGGGTGGATACCAAGCGCCTGGACGACATCATGAACCTCGTCGGGGAACTGGTCCTGGTGCGTAACCGTCTGGCCACCCTGCGTTCCAGCATGAACGACGAGGAGGCCGGCAAGGCGATCGGCAACCTGGATGCCGTGACATCGGACCTGCAGGCGGCGGTGATGAAGACACGGATGCAGCCCATCAAGAAGGTTTTCGGGCGGTTTCCCCGGGTGGTGCGGGATCTGGCGCGCAGCATCGGCAAGGAAGTCGAGCTGGAGTTGCGCGGCGAGGAGACCGACCTGGACAAGAACCTGGTGGAGGCGCTGGCCGATCCCCTGGTGCACCTGGTGCGGAACGCGGTCGATCACGGCATCGAGACCCCGGAGGAACGGGAGCGTGTGGGCAAGACCCGTGCGGGCCGGGTGGTGCTGGCCGCAGAACAGGAGGGTGATCACATCCTGCTGACCATATCCGACGACGGCAAGGGGATGGATCCCGAAGTCCTGCGCCGCAAGGCGGTGGAGAAGGGGCTCATGGATCAGGATGCGGCAGCCAGAATGACCGATCAGAACGTTCTCAACCTGATCTTCATGGCGGGGTTTTCCACCAAGACCGAGATCTCCGACGTGTCCGGGCGCGGCGTCGGCATGGATGTGGTCAAGACCAAGATCAGCCAGTTGAACGGCACGGTGGATATCGATTCAGTCAAGGGCCAGGGCAGTATCCTGCGCATCAAGGTGCCGCTGACACTGGCCATCATGCCCACCTTGATGGTGGTGCTCGGGGGCCAGCGATTCGCACTGCCGCTGGCGAACGTGAGCGAGATCTTCGATCTGGACCTCTCGGATACACATCACGTGGATGACCAGGAGGTCGTGGTGGTGCGTAACCAGACGCTGCCCCTGTATCACCTGAGCCAATGGCTGATGGGCAGCGCAGCCGTGTCGGCCGAGCGCGGCACCCAGCATGTGGTGGTTGTCCTCATGAGCGGGCGGCGGGTCGGTTTCGTGGTCGATCGGCTGATCGGCCAGGAGGAGGTGGTCATCAAACCGCTGGGCGCGTATCTGCATGGCCTGCCCGGATTCGCCGGTGCCACCATCACCGGAGACGGCGGCATTGCCCTGATCCTCGATGTGCCCAGCCTTTTGCGGGCCCATGCCCGGCGACATTGAGTCGTGCCAGCGCTCGCCGCAGGCGTGATTTCCTACCCTTCCAGCCAGGGAGTTGAGGCATGACCGTGCGCGTGCTCGTGGTCGATGACTCCGGGTTCTTCCGGAGGCGGGTGGTGGCGATCCTGGATGCCGATCCGGGCATCGAGGTGGTCGGGCAGGCTGCCAATGGCCGGGAAGCGGTGGTCGAGGCGCTGAAGCTGAAGCCCGACGTGATCACCATGGATATCGAGATGCCGGTGATGGACGGCATCACGGCCGTGCGCCACATCATGGCCCGGCGGCCGGTTCCGGTGCTGATGTTCTCTTCGCTGACCCACGAGGGCGCCCAGGCGACCCTGGATGCCCTGGACGCCGGGGCGGCCGATTTCCTGCCCAAGCGCTTCGAGGATATCGCGGGCGATCGGGAGGAAGCCCTCCGGGTATTCCGGCGCAGGGTGCGGACCCTGGGCCTGCGCCACGCACGCGGGGGAGCGGTCGGGACGCCGGTTTCCGCAAGGACCGCGCGCGCACCCGTTCCCTCCCGCGCTGCGACCGCTCCGGGGCCCGCCACGGCAACAGCGCCGGCCCACGGCGTCCGGATGCCCCGTGCACCTGCCTTTCGGCTCCAGGATTTCCGGATCGTGCTGATCGGGACCTCGACAGGCGGCCCCGTGGCCCTGCAAAAGGTGCTCACGGCCTTGCCCGCGAATTTTCCCCTGCCGCTTCTGCTGGTGCAGCACATGCCCGCCAGTTTCACTCCCGCTTTTGCCCAGCGCCTGGATGGATTGTGTGCGATACGGGTCAAGGAGGCGTCCGATGGCGACGGCCTGGAGTCTGGGTTGGCGCTGCTTGCGCCGGGCGGCCGGCAGATGGTTCTGGAGTCCCGTGCCGGCAAGGTTCGGGTCCGCATCGTGGACAGCGATCCGGATCAGCATTACCGGCCCTGTGTCGATGTGAGTTTCCAGTCGGTGGCACCGGTCTTCGGGCGTCAGGTTCTCGCCATCATCATGACCGGCATGGGTGCGGACGGACGCGAAGGCGTGCGCCTGCTCAAGGAGAAGGGAGCCCAGGTCTGGACGCAGGACGAGGCGAGTTGCGTGGTCTTCGGCATGCCCGCCGCAGTAGCCGAAGCCGGCCTTTCGGACCGGGTGTTGCCGGTGGACGAGATCGGAACCCTTCTGGCCAGGGGCGTGGGCAATGCGTAGCCAAGAACGACAGGAGCCCATGGGCGCGCTCGGCATGGCCCTGCGGCCGGCTGCGGCGGAAATTCCCGGTGCGGACCCGGCATCGGATTGACGGGGCGCGATCATGGACATTCTCAGTCTGGTTGGCTTGACCCTTGCCTTGGTGGCCATTATCGGGGGCAGCATCGCCAAGGGCAGCGGCGTGGACGCCCTGTGGAACGGTGCGGCCTTCGTCATCGTGGTGATCGGCACCCTGGCGGCCGCGCTGCTGCAAACCCGACTCAAGGTCTTCATGCACGCGATGCGTATCCTTCCCTGGATGTTCTCGGCGCCCCGGATCGATACCGAGGAAACCATCGAGAAGCTGGTGAACTGGAGCCAGATCGCGCGCAAGGAGGGGCTGCTGGGGCTCGAGACCCTGGCGGAGCAGGAAACCGATGCATTCGCCGGCAAGGGGCTGCAGTTGCTGGTGGACGGCACGGAGGCAGAGGCGATCCGCAATATTCTGGAGGTGGATCTGAGTGCCAAGGAGCAGTTCGATCTCCAGGGCGCCAAGGTGTTCGAAAGCATGGGTATCTACGCGCCGACGCTGGGCATCATCGGCGCAGTCATGGGTCTGATGGCGGTGATGCAGAACCTCGCCGAACCGGATAAGCTCGGTCCAGGGATCGCCGCGGCCTTTGTTGCGACCATTTACGGCATCGGGTCGGCCAACCTTTTCTTCCTCCCGGTCAGCAGCAAGCTCAAGAACTCAATCCAGAGCCAGACGGCCTACCGGGAAATGATCATCGACGGGATCACCTCGATCGCCGAGGGCGAGAACCCGCGCAACATCGAAACCAAGCTGCGCGGCTATGTGCTTTGAGTGCAGTCGTCGCGGGGTCAAGAGACCGTGATGCCTGCCGATAACCCTGGATACCATGGCACGACGCAGGCGGCATCAGGAGGAACACGTGAACCACGAGGGGTGGGCCATCCCCTATGGTGATCTGATCACCCTGCTGCTCGCCTTTTTCGTCGTGATGTATGCGATTTCCTCGGTCAACGAAGGCAAGTTCCGCGTCCTGTCCGATTCACTGAGCGCCGCCTTCCGAGGCATGCCGATGGCTCCGGAGCCGATCCAGATCGGTGCCCCCACGCTGGCGCCGCAGACGACGCCGCTGGGTGGCAGGGCCAGCAGCGGACTGCGGGACATGGGTATTCCCGCAATGGCGACCGACCCCCTCTCCGAACATCGCCTCGATCAGCTCAGGGCATTCCTCGAGGCTCCGTCGTACAGGGCCGCTGGGGGCGCAGTCGAGGTTGATGGGGTCCAGCGATACGGAGAGCAATTTGCGCACGGGGAACAGGACCCATTGGACGGATTCCTCGAGGCCGCCGAGAGCATGGCGCGTGTCGGTGACGAGATCCAGCGGGCGATGGCCCCGCTGATCGATGCGGATCTCATCAACGTGCGCCGGGACCGTTTCTGGATCGAGGTGGAAATCAACACCAGTCTTCTGTTCGCCAGCGGGAGCGCCGAGGTGTTCACGGATGCCCGTCCGGTGCTCGAAGAGCTGGCCGGGATTCTGGGGCCCTTTCCCGTGCGGATCCATGCCGAGGGATTCACCGATAACGTGCCGATCAATACCGCGGCCTTTCCATCCAACTGGGAGCTCTCCGCGGGCCGGGCGGCCAGCGTGATCCGATTGTTTGCGGAAAACGGACTGGATCCCACCACGATGGCTGCCATTGGTTTCGGCGAGTACAGGCCCATCGCCGACAACGACTCTGCCGAGGGGCGCAGGAAAAACCGCCGTGTGACGCTGGTGATCCTTGCGCAAGAGCGGCCGCGCTCGGATCGGTCGCTGGAACCGGACAGCCTCCGCGAAGGTTTGGATCGCATACCGGGGCCGACGGAAAGTGGCTGAGGCGGCCATTCGCGCGAGAGCCTCGGACGGGACGCGTGCCAGGACCTGTCCGGGTGCCGGGAAATGGCGGTACGGATTGCCAGCGGGCAGGACCGGGCGCGGCACCGGATGCGGCTATGCCATACTTTAGGGGGTGGATGACGGATACGGGGCTGGGAGCGGGAACGCTCCGGATCCGAGGGTCATCGGCCCCGATGATCATTACGAAAACTCCGCCGGTGGCCGGATTGGTGTTGTGTCAAGGGGCGTGGCCGCAGACCGGCTCCTGGCCGATGGGTTTTTCTTACAGAATTGGGGGATCGTGAGCAATGAACCGAGAAACCAAGGCCGCGAGTCGCGGCCCAGCCGCACAATATGTCACCTTCCGGCTGTCCGAAGAGACCTTTGCCATCAACGTGATGAAGGTTCAGGAGGTGCTCCGTGTCAGCGAGATCGCGCTGGTGCCCGGAGCGCCGGGCTATGTGTTGGGCATCATCAACCTCCGTGGTAACGTGGTGACGGTGATCGATGCCCGCCTGCGCATGGGAATGGAGCCTCAGGAACCCGATGACGCCTCGAGGGTCATCGTGATCGAGGGGGATCGCCAGGTCGTTGGCGTCCTCGTGGACAGCGTTGCCGAGGTGATCGAACTGGCGGAGGCCGACATCGAACCCGCGCCCGATGTGGGCGGCGATGAAGCCTCCCGATACATCCAGGGGGTGTCCAGCAGTGAGGGCAAGCTCACCATCGTCGTGGATCTCAACAGGCTGCTGTCGGACGAGGAATGGTCTGAGGTGGCGGCGGTCTGATGTGCGCGCGGCGCCGCTTCGGGGTGACTCCGGATGCGGCGCCTGCAAGACATTCGTATTCTTCTGGCCGGGCTTCGGGGATCCTGATTGTCACGAAAGCTCCGCAGGGAATACGCTCCTGCGCAACGCCCCTCTGCATGGGCGTCCCTTGCGGGAGGCGAGCCCTCTCGGCGACCGAACG
>PUOZ01000198.1 GCA_003553165.1 Thioalkalivibrio sp. | reverse complement strand
GATTTATCGGCGTTTCCCTGCGGCACACGGAAGTGCCGGAGCAAGGCGGGCAAGTGCCGGAATAGCCATCCTATTTCAAACTTGCCCAACGCAGCGCCGGCGCTTCTGGCGAAGCGATCTGGTACCGAACTTTCCGCATGGCCCACTAGGGCCTGACGCGAACGCAGCGTCATCCGCCGGCGCTTCGGATCCGATGGGCTTTCGTCAGACGCTGAAGATCCCAGCGGGGTGCGCCCGGTCCGAAGCGTGGATGGCCATGGATGGCCGTCTGCGAGCGCTCAGGGATGACCCAAGCGTCCGTTCACACACCCTGAGACGCAGAGACGGGCGGTCACTCGACGGTGACGGACTTGGCCAGGTTGCGCGGCTGATCGACGTCGGTGCCCTTGAGCACCGCGGTGTGGTAGGCGAGCAGTTGCAGCGGCAGCGTGAACAGGACCGGGGCCAGCGGCTCGAAGACCCGGCCACAGGGCAGGCCGATCCAGAGGTCGGCGGCGCTCAGGGCCTGCGCTGTGTCGCACTCGGCGAAGACGATTAGCTGGCCGCCCCGTGCGCGCACCTCCTGCAGATTGCTCGCGAGCTTTTCCAACTGGGTATCGTTGGGGGCGACGGCGATCACGGGCATGTCGGCGTCCACCAGGGCCAGCGGGCCGTGCTTCAGTTCGCCCGACGGATAGGCCTCGGCGTGGATGTAGGAGATCTCCTTGAGCTTCAGGGCGCCCTCCAGCGCGATGGGGAAATGCAGGCCCCGACCAAGGAACAGGGCGTGTTCCCGCTCGACCAGCTGCTCGGCCACCAGCGCGACTTCGTCGTCCATGGCCAGCACCGCGCGCACCTGATCCGGCAGGGCGCGCAGGGCCTGGAGCCATTGTCCCCGGACCTCGGCCGGCATGGTCGCCTCCGGGCAATCCTCCGCGAGCAGCAGCACCAGGATTGCCAGCGCGACCAGCTGGGTGGTGAAGGCCTTGGTCGAGGCGACGCCGATCTCCGGACCCGCATGGGTCATCAGCACCAGGTCTGCGTTGCGCACCATCGCACTCTCGGGAACGTTGCAGATGGCCAGGCGCGCGCAGAACGGTTCCGCTCGCGACTGTTTCAGCACCGCAAGGGTGTCTGCAGTCTCCCCCGACTGGGAAATCACGACCAGCAGGGTGCCCGGCGCGACCACGTGGGGCCGATAGCGGTATTCGCTCGCGACCTCGACCTGGCAGGGCAGCCCCAGCGCAGCCTCCATCCAGTAACGCGCCACCATGCCCGCGTGATAACTGGTTCCGCAGGCGACGATCTGAACTGCGCGCACTTCCGCGAGACGACGCGCGGTATCCGGACCGAGGAGGTTGGGCAGCAGGCCCTGCACTCCCAGGCGCCCTTCCAGCGTCGCGGCAATGGCTTCGGGCTGCTCGTGAATCTCCTTGGCCATGAAGTGCCGGTACTCGCCGCGGTCGGCGGCGAGGGACTCCCGACTGCTTTCGCGCACCGGCCGCTGCACCGGCATCCCGTCGATGTCGAAGAGATTGATTTCAAGGCGTTCCAGCACCGCGAAGTCGCCGTCTTCCAGGTCCACGAAGCGCTGCGTGACCGGCAGCAGTGCCTGGATGTCGGAGGCGGCGAAGTTCTCGCCGATGCCCAGGCCGATGACCAGCGGGCTGCCCTCACGCGCGAGCACCACGCGCTCGGGCGCGTCCCGGTCCAGCACCGCCACCGCGAAGGCGCCCTGCAGCCTGCGCGCCGCGGCACGCAAAGCCGTCAGGAGGTCGCCGCTGCCGTTCCCGAGTTCATCGACGATCAGGTGGGCGATGACCTCGGTATCGGTCTCGGAGGTGAAGCGGTGCCCGCGCGCCTCGAGTGCGGCCCGCAGCTCGGCGTGGTTTTCGATGATGCCGTTGTGCACCACCGCGATGCGGTCGACGGAGACGTGGGGGTGGGCGTTGTCGGTGCTCGGCTTGCCGTGCGTGGCCCAGCGCGTGTGGGCGATTCCCGCGTTGGCCTTGAAGCCGTGGCGCTCCACCGCCTCGGCCAGCGCCGCGACCTTGCCCAGGGCACGCTCGCGCAGCAGCACCCCGTCCGCGAGCAGGGCGATCCCGGCCGAATCGTAGCCACGGTACTCGAGGCGGCGCAGACCCTCGATCAGGATGGGGACGATGTTGCGTTCAGCGATGCCGGCGACGATTCCACACATGGCGGGAGTTCAGTCCTTGGTTGGGCGGGGTGTCTTCCGCGGGCGTTCCCAGTCGGATCGGGTCTCCTGGGGTGACCGCGTCAGCGTCAGCTTGCCGGGCGGCGCATCCCGGGCCAGGACCGTTCCGGCACCGATGGTGGCATGGTCCCCCACGACCACCGGGGCGACCAGGGCCGAGTTCGATCCGATGAAGGCATCGGCGCCGATGCGGGTCTGGTGCTTGTTCGCGCCGTCGTAGTTGCAGGTGATGGTGCCGGCGCCGATGTTGGCGCGCGCGCCCACGGTCGCGTCACCCAGGTAGGTCAGGTGATTGGCCTTGGCGCCCGGGCCGAGGGTCGCGTTCTTCATCTCGACGAAATTGCCCACGCGCGCACCGGCCTCCAGACGCGCCCCGGGACGCAGGCGCGCGAAGGGACCGACGTGGCAGCCCGGGCCGATGTCGCAGGACTCGAGCAGCGAGTAGGCATCGATCACCGCGTCATCGCCGACCGTCACGTCGCGCAGCCGGCAGCCCGGGCCGACCCGGACGCCGTCGCCAAGGCGAACGCTGCCTTCGAGAACCACGTTCACGTCGATGAGGCAGTCCTGCCCGAATGCGAGATCGCCGCGCAGGTCGAACCGCGCCGGATCGGCCAGCATCAGGCCTTCACGCAGGCAGCGCTCAGCGCAGGCATGCTGATACTGCCGTTCCTGTTGCGCCAGCTGGGCCCTGTCATTGACCCCCAGCACGGCCTCGGGTCGCGAACTCAGCACCAGCGCGACCGGCAGGCCTTCGGCGCGCGCTGCCGCGACCACATCGGTCAGGTACCACTCGCCTTGGCGACGCGCGGACTCGGACTCGCCGGCCGCCAGCCAGCGTTGG
>PUOZ01000372.1 GCA_003553165.1 Thioalkalivibrio sp. | reverse complement strand
AGGCCCCCTACGGCACCATCTACGCGCTGGAGTCACTGGAGGTCGTCCTGATCGCCGCCGCCTTCGAGCAAGACGTCAGCATGGCCTTCCTGGATGACGGGGTGTACCAGCTCAAGAAGGGACAGGACACCAAGGGCATCGGTCAGAAGAATTTCTCCCCGACCTACCGCGCCCTCGAGGGCTACGACGTGGAAAAGCTCTACGTCGAAGCCGAATCGCTGGCCGAACGCGGCCTGAGCGAGGATGATCTGCTGGTTCCGGTGGAGGTCATGAGCCGCGAGGCCCTGGCCGAACTGATGAACGAGCAGGACGTGATTCTGAGTTTCTGAGGGGAGTCGTCATGAGCATGCTGCATACCGTCAACAAGTCACCATTCGAGCGCAACACCCTCGTCTCCTGCCTGGGTCACGCCACGGCCGGCTCGGCCATTCTGCTGATCGAGGATGGCGTCTACGGCGCCCTGGAGGGAACCGCACATTCGGATCTCCTGCGCGGGGCACTCGCCGATCACAGCGTCTACGTCCTGGGGCCCGACCTGAACGCCCGAGGCATGACCGACGACCAGATCATCGAGGGCGTCTCGGTCGTGGACTACGGCGGCTTTGTCGATTTGACCGAGAAGCACGACAAGGTCCAGGCGTGGCTCTGACCACCGGAACCTTACCAATACCAACCTGAACCGCAATCAAGAGGAGCATCCCATGCCCATCGAAGCGAATGGCAAAGTGTATGAAACCGACGAAGAAGGCTACCTGGCCGATCTGAACGACTGGAACCCCGACCTGGCCGCCGCCATGGCCAAGGCCGACGGCGCCGATCTGGACGAGAACCACTGGGAGGTCATCAACTTCCTGCGTGAGTACTACGAGGAGTACCAGATCGCCCCGGCCGTCCGCGTGCTGACCAAGGCCATCGGCAAGAAGCTCGGCCCGGACAAGGGCAACAGCAAGTACCTGTACGAACTGTTCCCCTATGGTCCCGCGAAGCAGGCGTGCAAATACGCCGGCCTGCCCAAGCCGACCGGCTGCGTCTGACCCTTCTGCACGACCCCTCCGGGTGAGGCCTTCCTCACCCGGAATCCTGATCCGGAGGATTGCCCGTGTTCGTCACCGTGCTCTTTGCCCTGCTCTTTTACGTGGCCACCGCCATTTTCCTGGTCGGCCTCGGCATGCGCATTGCACAGTATGCACGGGCCCCCGCACCCCTGAAGATTCCGACCACGCCGGCGCCGACGACCCGCGGCGGAGTGGTCCTGCGCATGGGCACCGAGGTGTTCCTGTTCAACAGCCTGTTCAAGGCCAACAAGTGGATCTGGCTCTTCGGCATCATCTTCCATGTCGCGCTGGCGCTGGTGCTGCTGCGTCACCTGCGTTACTTCCTCGATCCGGTTCCGACCTGGGTCGTCATGATCCAGCCCTTCGGCATGTACGCCGCCTTCGCGATGGTGCTGGGCCTGGCTGGCCTGTGGGCACGCCGCGTCTTCGTCGAACGCATCCGCTATATCTCGTCGCCGTCGGACCACCTGATGCTGGCGCTGCTGCTCGGGATCGCGCTGACCGGACTGAGCATGACCTATCTGTGGCATACCGACATCACCGCGGTGAAGCTGTTCTTCACCGGGCTCATGCGCTTCGAGTTCAACCCCCTGCCGTTGCAGCCGATGCTGCTGCTGCACCTGCTGATGGTGGCCGGACTGATGATCATCTTCCCGTTCAGCAAGCTGCTGCATGCCCCGGGGGTCTTCTTCAGCCCCACGCGCAACCAGGTCGACAACCCGCGCGAGAAGCGCCACGTGACCAAGGTGAAGTGGATGATCGCGAGCGAACGCCCCGCCACCACCGGCGGCGACAAGTAACCGCGGCTGAGCCCGGCAACCAGGAAACAGCGACATGGCCAAATTCGAGACTCCAGAAATCAAGGAAGAAACCGTGGACATCCCTGCCCTGCAGTCCGGGGTGATGTCCCACAGCAAGCCCTACGTGTCTCAGGACAAATTCCAGGCACCGCTCGGGTTCCCCGGTGAGCTGGTCGACAACTGGAAGGACGTTGCGATCAACAAACTCGGGGAGCTGCTGCAGACCAACCGAGCGCTCCAGGTCTTCATGGATTCCTGCGTGAAGTGCGGTGCCTGTACCGACAAATGCCATTACTTTCTCGGCACCTCCGATCCGCGTAACATGCCGGTCGCGCGCCAGGACCTGCTGCGCGGCGTATATCGCCGGTATTTCACCCTGCCGGGCAAGTATTTTCCCAAGCTGGTCGGCGCGACCGACCTGACCGAGGAAGTCCTCGACGACTGGTACAGCTACTTCCATCAGTGTTCCGAGTGCCGCCGCTGTTCCGTGTACTGCCCCTACGGCATCGACACCGCCGAAATCACCATGGCCACCCGCGACATCATGAACGCGGTGGGCATGGGTCAGAAATACAGCAACGAGATCATCGGCAAGGTCTTCAAGATCGGCAACAACCTGGGGCTGCCCCAGCCCGCGCTGGCAGACACCCTCCTGGGTCTTGAAGAGGACGTAAAGGACGACACCGGCGTCGATGTACGCTACCCGCTGGACGAAAAGGGCGCCGAGGTCCTGCTGGTCACGCCTTCCGCCGACTTCTTTGCCGAACCCCATGTCGACGGCCTGATCGGCTACGGCAAGGTCTTCCACGCCGCCGGGATCTCGTGGACCCTGTCCTCGCATGCGTCCGAGGCCGCGAACTTCGGTCTGTTCATCGGCTCCGCCGAGAACATGAAGCAGATCGCCCTGCGCATCCGCGAGGCGGCGCTCGACCTCGGTGTCAAGCGCATCATCTTCGGCGAATGCGGCCACGCCTGGCGGGTCGCGTACAGCTACCTGAACACCCTGGCGGGCCCCTTCGACTTCCTGGATCCGCGCTACCCGGTGCCGCAGCACATCTGCGAGTTCACCTACGATCTGATCCAGCGTCGCGCCCTGACCCTGGACAAGAGCGCCAACGATCACCGCCGCGTCACCTTCCACGATTCCTGCAACGTGGCCCGCGCCTCGCGCATGGGCGACATGCCCGGCGGCCAGT
>PUOZ01000005.1 GCA_003553165.1 Thioalkalivibrio sp. | reverse complement strand
GTGGAGGTCGCCCGCCGCTATGACGCCCAAGGCGCTGACGAGATCACCTTTCTCGACATCACCGCGAGCAGCGACGAGCGCGAGACCATCGTGCACGTGGTCGAACAGGTCGCGGAACAGGTCTTCATCCCGCTCACCGTCGGCGGCGGCATCCGCGAAGTCGCCGACATCCGGCGGCTGCTGAACGCGGGAGCGGACAAGGTCTCGATCAACACCGCCGCGGTACAACGGCCGGAACTGGTGGCCGAGGCAGCGGCGCGGGTCGGCAGCCAGTGCATCGTCGTGGCGATCGACGCCAAGCGGGTGCAGGACGAGGCCGAATTCCCGCACTGGGAGGTCTTCACCCATGGCGGGCGCCGCGGCACCGGCATCGACGCGGTGGCCTGGGCGCAGAAGATGGTGCAGCTCGGCGCCGGCGAGATCCTGCTGACCAGCATGGACCGCGACGGCACCCGGATCGGCTTCGATCTCGACCTGACCCGCACCGTGAGCGACGCGGTGAGCATCCCGGTGATCGCCTCGGGCGGGGTCGGCGAACTGGCGCATCTGATTGCGGGAGTGGTCGATGGTCACGCCGACGCGGTCCTGGCCGCCAGCATCTTCCACTTCGGCCAGCACACGGTGGCGGAGGTCAAGGCCGCGATGGCGGCGGCGGGTGTGCCGGTGCGTCCGCCGCGCGGGACCGACGCATGAGCCGCGAGATCCTGCAGCGGCTCGCCGAGGTCATCGAGCAACGGCGGCTGGCGGATCCGGAGACGTCCTACGTCGCCTCGCTGCACCATCGCGGTCTCGACGTGATGCTGAAAAAGCTCGGCGAGGAGGCCACCGAAACGGTCATTGCCGCCAAGAACCCGGACGACGCAGCCCTGGTCTCGGAGATGGCGGATCTCTGGTTCCACGCACTCGTGGTATTGTCTGCGCGCGGACTGCACCCGGATGACGTGCTGGGGGAACTCGCCCGCCGCTTCGGCCTCTCCGGCATCACAGAAAAGGCGCATCGCGGCACGGCGGGCAAACGCTCAGGTTGATTCAGGGTCTACCAATATTCAGGTTCACGTTTTCATCGTCTTCGGAGGCATCCCATGGGGATCGGCGGTATCAGCATCTGGCAGCTTCTCATCATCCTGCTCATCGTGGTGCTCCTGTTCGGCACCAAGAAGTTGCGCAACATGGGCGGGGACCTCGGTTCCGCCATCAAGAACTTCCGCCAATCGGTGAAAAACCCCGACGGCGAAGAGGAAGGAACGGACAAGGACGACACCCAGCGCCGCGAAGGCGAGGAGATCCCGAAGGTCGAGGACCGGCAGAAGGGCCGCGTGATCGATGCGGAACCCAAGAAGGAATCGCAGTCGGGCGGCCAGGGCGGCGGCAGCCAGTCCTGAACCGGGCGCGGCAAGACCACGCGGAACCCGTCGGGTAGACCATGTTCGATATCGGCTTCTGGGAGATCATGATCATCACCCTGGTCGCGCTGCTGGTGGTCGGGCCGGAGCGCCTGCCCGGGCTCGCGCGGGAGATCGGGCGCTTCGTCGGCAAGGCGCGGCGCTTCGTGAACAGCGTGCGCTCCGACATCGAGCAGGAGCTGCAGACCGATGAGCTGCGCAAGATGCTCAAGGGCCAGGAGCAGGAGATCCAGGAGCTGAAGAGCATGATGCAGGAAACCGAGGAGACCCTGCGCGAGGATCTGAAAGAGACCGAGGAGACCCTGCGCGAAAATCTCGACGACGTGGCGGACACCCAGGCGAAGAAGAAGAAACTGGACCCCGAGGGCCGTCCCGCGAAATCGGCGGCCGCAGACCAGAAAAAGCAATCGGACAAACCCGAGAAAAAGGTCGACGGTCGCCCGCGCATCCAGCGTGTGCCGGTCGCGAGCAACCTCGATGCCGAGCTGCTGACCGACGCGCCGCCACCGCAGCCCGTGGAGCGCAAACCGGCTGAGGAAGCGGGCACCGACGGCGACGGGACCGCGAACAAGGCATGAGCAACGGCAAAACCACCGGCGAGCCCAGCCCCGAGGCCACCGAGACCCTACTCAGTCACCTGATCGAACTGCGCGACCGGATCCTGCGCATGTTCCTGGCGATCCTAGTCGTGTTCCTGATGCTGTTCCCGTTCGCGAACCAGATCTACACCTTCCTTGCGACCCCGCTGATGGTGCACCTCCCCGAGGGCACCAGCATGATCGCGATCGAGGTCGCGGCGCCCTTCCTGATCCCGTTCAAGCTGGTCCTGCTGCTGGCGGTGGTGTTGACCATCCCGTACACCCTCTACCAGCTCTGGGCCTTCATCGCACCCGGCCTGTACAAACACGAGAAGAAGATGGCCGGGCCGCTGGTGGCATCGTCCACCATCCTCTTCTACCTCGGCATGGCGTTCGCCTATTTCGTGGTGTTCCCGCTGATCTTCGCCTTCTTCACCGCGACCGCACCCGAGGGCGTGGCGGTGATGACCGACATCTCGCGCTACCTCGACTTCGTGATCATGCTGTTCATCGCCTTCGGCATCGCCTTCGAAGTGCCGATCGCGACGATCCTACTGGTGCAGATGGGCGCAACCACCCCGCAGAAGCTGGCCAGCAAGCGCCCCTACGTCATCGTCGGCACCTTCGTGATCGGCATGATCCTGACGCCCCCCGACATCATCTCCCAGACCCTGCTCGCGCTGCCGATGTGGATTCTGTTCGAGATCGGGCTGATCCTTTCCAGGATCATGGAAAAGCGCAAGGCCGAGCGCAGAGCCACCGATGGCATTGACGACGATGTTGATGGGGACGGCCCTGATGACGACCCGCGCAGGGGTGGGCCTGCAGCCGGCCCCCGGCGTGGCGGCCCGGGTTCGGGCGGCAAGACCCCGCGTTCCGGCGCCGGCGGCACGACCCCGCGACCCGCGACCAGCGGCTCGGCGACCGCCTCCGGAACCGCCGCGGCAACCGCCGGTGCATCCGCGAAGGCCAGCACCGCGACCAGCGAATTCCGCCCCCTCAGCCCGGATGAAATGGACGCCGAACTCGACCGGCTGGAAGAGGAAGAGCGACTCCTCGCGCAGAAGCGCGCG
>PUOZ01000323.1 GCA_003553165.1 Thioalkalivibrio sp. | reverse complement strand
TGAAGGTGTAGACCTCGTCCGGGAACAGGTCGATCTTCACGTTCTCCAGGAACTCGATCGAGCTGCCGACGCTGTTCTGGATTTCGAGGACGTCCTTCAGCCAGTCGCGCGCCCGGCTCTGCGCGGTCATCGCGAGATCGGTGCCCGCCTTGTACTGCCAGTGCGCGGCGATGCCGCTCTCGGCGACCCGGTCCATCTCCGCGCTGCGGATCTGCACCTCGATCGGGCTGCCGTGGGGACCGAACAGCACGGTGTGCAGCGACTGGTAGCCGTTCGACTTCGGAATCGCGATGTAGTCCTTGAACCGCCCCGGCACCGGCTTGTAGAGGTTGTGCACCACGCCCAGTGCGCGGTAGCAGGTGTCGACGTCGGCCACCACGATGCGCACCGCGAAAACGTCCACCACCTCCTTGAACGAGTGCCGCTTCTCCTGCATCTTGCGGTAGATGCTGTAGAGGCCCTTCTCGCGCCCCATGATCCGGGCCTCGAGGCCGGACGACTCCATCCGGCTGGTGATCGCGGACTCGATCTTCTGCATCGGCTCGCGGCGGTGGCCGCGGGCGCGCGTCACCGCCTGTTCCAGCACCGCGAAGCGCAAGGGGTGCTTGGCCGCGAACCCCAGTTGTTCCAGTTCCCGGCGGATCTTGTTCATGCCCAGGCGCTGGGCGATCGGCGCGTAGATCTCCAGCGTCTCGCCGGCGATGCGGCGGCGCTTGTCCGGGCGCATCACCCCGAGCGTGCGCATGTTGTGCAGGCGGTCGGCCAGCTTGATCAGGATCACCCGGATGTCCTGGGTGATCGCCAGCATCATCTTGCGGAAGTTCTCGGCCTGAGCCTCGGCCTTGGTGCGGAACTGCAGGTGGGTCAGCTTGGAGACCCCGTCGACCAGCTCCGCGACCTCCGTCCCGAATTCGGTACGGATGCGTTCCTTGCTGGTTGCGGTGTCCTCCATCACGTCGTGCAGGATGGCGGCGACGATCGCCTTGTGATCCATCCGCATCTCGCCCATGGTCCGGGCGACCGCCAGCGGATGGTAGATGTACGGCTCCCCGGTCTGCCGCGTCTGCCCCTCGTGCGCCTCCGCCCCGAACAGGTAGGCCCGGTAGACCTCGTGGATCTGGTCCGCCTCCAGGTAGGACTCCAGCTCAGCGCACAGGTCGCTGATCAGGAATCGCGTGGAGTCGGTGGACGATCTGGAGACGGCCCCGACGATTGGAAGCGCGGAGCTCATCGGGTGTTGGGGCTAACGCTCGTCGGCGTCCAGCTGCTCCAGGTGCCGGATGGTGCTGAAGTCCAGCATCTGCGGCTGCGGGCGCTCGTCCGGCTCGTCGAAAACCTCCGGCCCGACCAGGCCCTCGGCGATCTCGCGCAGGGCGATCACGGTGGGCTTGTCGTTGTCGTCCGGCACCCGCGGCTCCTTGCCGTGGGCGATGTGGCGGGCGCGGCGCGCGGCCATCAGCACGAGTTCGAATCGGTTGTCGACGTTTTCGAGGCAGTCCTCGACGGTGATGCGGGCCATTTCAACTCCAGAATGAAAAAGTTATGGTCCGTCATCTTACGCCGAGGCGGGTGCCCCCGCCAACAAGGACTTGATCATTGCGCGGTTGCGGATGGACTGCTCCGCGGTGCGCAGCCGGTTGGCCCGGAAGATGCTGGCCAGATCGCGCACGGCCTGATCGAAATCGGTATTCACGACGGTGTAGTCGTATTCGTCGAAATGGGTGCTGTCCGACTCGGCATCCCGCAGCCGGCGCTGGATCACCGCCTCGTCGTCCTGGCCGCGTCCGCGCAGTCGCCGCTCCAGTTCGGCACGCGAAGGCGGCAGAATGAACACCGACTGGCACTCGGGGATCGCGGCCCTGACCTGGCGCGCGCCCTGCCAGTCGATTTCCAGGATCACGTCCATGCCCGCATCCATCTGCCCGGCGACGGCGGCGCGCGAGGTGCCGTAGAAGTTGTCGAAGACCTTCGCGTGCTCGAGCAGATCGCCGGCCTCGATCATGTCCAGGAAGTTCTCCGCGCTGACGAAATGGTAATGCTGCCCGTCGACCTCGCCGGGGCGCGGCTTGCGCGTCGTGTGCGACACCGACAGCACCACGTCGTCCAGTTCCTGCAGCAAGGCCGCGACCAGACTGGTCTTGCCTGCGCCCGAGGGCGCGGAGACGATGTAAAGCGTGCCTCGCGGCGTGGCGCTGGATTCGGTCATTGGTTGTCTCCGTGGCATGGGATCGGGGCCGAGAGTGTACTCACCCGCCAATGCCGGCCGCCACCGAAAGACGGCGGTTTTGGTGCCCACTGCACCAGTCGGGGGCACTCCGGTTTTCCTGCGTGATGGCGCAGCGGAATACGCCTGGGATGGTCCTGTTTGCTGCCGCAGGGGAATACGGCCGGACTCAGTCGCGCAACGCCGCAACGGCAATCGGGACGGTAGTTGTTACGCTGCCGCGGAATGCCTCTCGACCCCGTTGCGTCCTCTGCGGAGGCAACGAATTTCCGGATCGGCACCGGGTGGGAGTGCCGCATGAACGCTCCATGCCGCGGGCGAAGACATTGCGTCCGACGCAGAAGACCGGCGGGCGCAAGACAACGGCACTGCCAGGCTCGGCCGAACGCAAGGCATAGGCGCTGCCGGGTTCGGCACCAGCGGCAATAATCGGCGCTCCCCGGTGAACCGGCGGGCGCCAGCGAAGCCACGACCGCAGGCCCGTCCGGCCTGCAAATTGCATGGAGGCAGGCAGGCGTAACGCCTGGAGAAGAGAAGCGATGACCAAACCCCCCGTCAGCGAAGAAATGCTCAACGCTTTCATCGATCGGCAACTCGCCCCGGACGACCGCCTGCGCGTCCTGCAGACGATCGCCAACGACCACGACCACGGCCTCGTCCAGGAAATCTGCGAGCGCCAACGCGTCAAGGAACTCGTCGGCATGGCCTACGCCCAACCTGCATGTCCAGCCCGACCCCTGCGCCATTGCGGCTTCCTCACCTGGCGCTGGTGGCGCAGATAACCCTCGGGCCCTCCGGGGTCGGACCAAGACAAGTCCCTGTTTTTAATAAATAATGGGC
>PUOZ01000348.1 GCA_003553165.1 Thioalkalivibrio sp. | reverse complement strand
TGGTTCACCAGTTCGTTGATGCGCTGATACGGCACATGAAGCGCATCCGCCAGGTGGCGCTGGGAGATCTGCATCGGTTCCAGGAACTCTTCCGCCAGCATAGCGCCGGGATGAGTCGGGGGACGGTGTGTGGGAATGCGGACCATGATTCAGCCTCAGTGGTAATCCGTGATTTCAACCTGATCGGGACCAGAATCCGTCCAACGGTGTCGTAAACGCCACGCCAGCACCGCACGATCCGCCCCTGCTCTCGGCGGCGTTCGCACCCGGCAACCCCGCTCGCGTAGCCGGGTTGATACGATACCGGCCCAGCGGGCAATGCGTCAGCCGGGGGGTGTTGCATGATCTGGGACCAGCGCTATGCGAGTGCAGACTACGTCTACGGTACCGAGCCGAACGAGTTCCTAGCGGAAACGATCCGCGGACTCGACGGCGGTGGACCGGCCCTCTGCCTGGCCGAAGGCGAGGGTCGCAATGCGGTTTTCCTGGCCGGGCGGGGGTACGAGGTTCACGCGGTCGACGCATCCGCGGTGGGGCTGGCGAAGGCGCAACGCCTCGCGCAGGAGCGCGGAGTACACATCGTCACCGAGATGGCCAACCTCGACGCCTACCGCATCGACCCGGGTGCCTGGAACTTAATCGTCTCCATCTTCTGTCATCTGCCGGCTCCGGTCCGCCGGGCGCTGCACCGTGAGGTGGTCGCTGGGCTGCGCCCGGGCGGGCACTTCGTCCTCGAGGCCTACACACCTGCACAGCTTGCCCTGGGAACGGGCGGGCCGCCCGACGCGGCGATGATGATGACGCTGGCGGAACTGCGCGAGGAACTCGACGGACTGCACTTCGAGCAGGCCCGCGAAGTCGAGCGCGAGGTACACGAGGGAAGGCTGCATACCGGCCGCGGTGCCGTGGTACAGATCGTCGCCCGCAGGCCATGACGGCCACTCAGCGATCCATCAGGTGCCCGGAAGGCCGGCATCCATCCCGGCATCGTGGTGGGCCGATTACAGCATGTTGGTCTCATCCCATATGCCACTCCCTTGATCGGGTTGAAAGAGAGCCTCCGGTCCCAGAGGGCCGGGGATGAATGAATCTGCGATGCGCCCGACATTGCCGGCCCACAGAGGGTATTACCATGCGAGACCTGCCCCGTTCCATATCGCACCCCACACCGGTAGCGGGCCGATGAGCGTGATCTTCGAGGCCGAGGCCTGAAATGCCGCCGATCAAACAAGTCGTCTGTGCGGTGCTCCGCCGAGCGGACGGGCGCATCCTGCTGGCCAGACGCGCGCCCGGTCAGCACCTGGAAGGGCATTGGGAACTTCCGGGCGGCAAGTTGGAACCGGGAGAATCGCTGGCGTCCGCTCTCCAGCGTGAACTGCTCGAAGAATTGGGGCTCGTAGTGACGGCGGGAGAAGAATTGGCGCGAACCCTGTACCGCTACCATCGTGGCAGCATCGACTTGATCGCCCTTGCCACTGCGACCACCGGTGAGATCGTTCACATGGCGGTTCACGATGCAGTCGACTGGTTCGGGGCGGACGAGACCCCGAAAATACCGGTGGCTCCGGCGGACATTCCGCTGCTTGCCTCCCCCGTCATCGAAATCCGGCGATCAGTTACCTTTGACTCTCATCCCATACCAACTCGGCACAAATCCACTTCGGACTAACTGTCATGTCCTCAGGCGTGGGGCACCCATGATCATGAAAGATATACGGGGTGTGCTGTCGCGTCGGGCTGAGGTCGCGATAATTTTTGATGGCGCCTGACCGCGCAAACTAACTTGACCCGCTGCCATTCACTCGAACCCCGGATTGTCTTGCATGGCCTGGAAGGGCCCTGGACAGCGAAGGTCTGGGCCGCACCGTTGGTTATGTGGACGCTCACTTGCTGGCGGCTGTGGCCCTCGGTGGCTCGACGCAACTGTGGGACGCGGAACATGCGTCTGCGGTGGGTGGCCGCGGCCTTGAACCTGGCGTGCGGTGGGCATTGATGGACGGGGTTGACCTTTACTTGGTCGAAACGCCTGTACCGCCGTCGCCCGCGGGTGCACTGTAGCACGGACGTGCTACAGTGGAGGCGCAACCTTGGAGGAGGCCCCCTTGTGCCCACGACCACCATCCGCATGCCCGAGGACCTGAAGAAACGCGTGTCACGCGCGGCGGAACGCGCCGGCACCACCAGCCATGCCTTCATCCTCGAGGCCGTGGCCGAAAAGGTGGGCGAGACCGAGCAGCGCAACGCCTTCCGCGACGAGGCCCAACAGCGCTATGCGCAGATCATCGACTCGGGCGAGACCATCCCCTGGAGCGAGATGCGTGACTACCTGACCGAGCGGGCCGCAGGCAAGACCCCGCCCCGGCCTCAACCAAGAAAGCTGGGCCGCTGAGTCCTGAACCGGATGGCCCGTGTCGAACCCGCCCCCGAGGTGGGCGCCGATCTGGAGCGAATCCTGGAACACCTCTCGCGGCACGAGGTCGCCGATACACCGGCCCGCATCCGGGAGATCATCGAGGGGATCTCGGTGCTGGAGCACCATCCCCTGATGGGACGGCCCGCCCCGGAAGACCTCCGTGAACTGATCATTGGGCGCGACGACCGGGGCTATGTGGCCCTATACCGCTACGTCGCCGATCTCGACATCGTGTTCGTACTCGCGATACGCGGTCAGCGGGAGGCGGGCTACAAGCATCCTTAGCCGGGGGGCGCGGCGGTATTCAAGGGAAAGGTAGTTGAGCGCCGCACTGTTCGAATCAGAGGGCTTGAGGTGCAGCAGTTCGGAGGCCCTCGATACGGGTTGAAATCCAGGGCCAGAAAGCGTCGGCAGGGAGGGGTGCAGACCGGCAGATGCGCGGAAACGGTCCGTTTTGGTACCCAAAGTGGTACCCAAATGCCAAAAACGAAAAAGGGTCAGCGGTAGTTTCCGCTAACCCTTTGTTTTTCTTGGTAGGCGCGATTGGACTCGAACCAACGACCCCCACCATGTCAAGGTGGTGCTCTAACCAGCTGAGCTACGCGCCTAGATCGTTCGAAGCGCGTATTCTACAGTCTTGGCCTGCGCTGT
>PUOZ01000076.1 GCA_003553165.1 Thioalkalivibrio sp. | reverse complement strand
GGCCATGAGTGGGCTTTGCGTCATTTCCTGGCTCCCTTCGCGAAAGCGGCGAGTGTACTGCCTCGAAGGTCAAGCCGCATCCGGACCCGCTTGTCGCGCCTTTGCCAACCCGTGATAATCCCGCCGAAACTTCGAGCAGGGGATGCGTTCATGGCCAGCGATCTTCCGGACGTCAGCCAAATCGATCGGCTGGAGTTGTTCGACGGGGACTACACACCGGTCGCGGTGATCGAAAACCGCGAGGGGCAGCGATTGTCGCTGCAGATCTACTACAAGGTGGCGCTTGCCTTTGGTGGAATCGGTCCGAAGGCCGCCAACTCGGCCCTGCTCCGCTACGGCGACCACGCCGAGGATGCACGGAAGAATCCGGGCAAACATCCGAACATCGACCGCCTGTTCGAGATCATTGCCAACGATGGCCACCTCTCGGTGAACGCCGTACCGAAGGATGCGGGCCACCCGCCCCGGCCGACTTCGACTGGCCGGCTGACGCGCTAATCCCGGCGGTTGGTGAACGCCACGCGCCAGCCGCGCTCGGCGTCGAGACGGATCTGGCTCATGCTCGCGTATTCGCATTCCAGGCGGTAAAGCTGCGCATCCGGCGTTCCCAGAACCCAGCCGATCGCGGACCGGATGACGCCGGCATGCGTAACCACGAGGAGGCGCCCGGCACCCGCCGCAGCCGTCTCCGAGACGAGCGCCGATTCCACTCGTCGGCGGAAATCCGCCAGGGGTTCGGCGCCACGCGGTCGATTGAGAACGGGGTCGGCGTAAAAGGCCTGGTATTGTTCCGGCCGTCCTGTCCGGATCTCTTCCCGGGTACAGCCCTCCCAGTCGCCAAAACCCACCTCGCGCAGATCGGCGACGATCCGCAGGGCCGTCGGCTTGCGCGCGCAGAGTGCCTCGGCAAAATCACGGCATCTGGCCAGCGGCGAAGACAGCACCATATCCCAGGGCCAATGCACCGACTCGCCCACGGCCTGCCACATCTGCCGCCAGCCTTGTTCATTCAGGGGATCGTCACAACCGTTTCCGCGAAAACGGACGCCACCGCGGGGTTCGCCGTGACGCAGCAGGTCGATGATCATGCGGTGAGGTCTCCCTTGAGTTGCCCGGCCAGGTAAGCCCAGTCGAAATGGGGGCCCGGGTCGGTCTTGCGGCCGGGCGCGATTTCCGAATGTCCCGCGATGGCAGCCTCGGCGGACAGCCGGGGAAACCGCGCCCTCAGCCATCGGATCAGTCGCACCAGCGTCGCATACTGCGCCTCGGTAAACGGCCGCTCATCGCAGCCCTCCAATTCGATGCCGATGGAAAAGTCGTTGCAGCACTCGCGGCCGTTCCAGCACGAAACGCCGGCGTGCCAGGCGCGCGCATCGAAGGGCACGAACTGGGTGGCGCGGCCATCACGCCCAATCACCACATGCGCCGATACCCGCAGATCCGCGATCTCCGCAAAGAAGGGGTGCTGCTGTGGATCCAGGGTGTTGGTGAACAACTGCGCGATGAAGGGACCGCCAAACTGTCCCGGCGGCAGGCTGATGGCATGGATGACGATCAATTCCGGCTCGACACCGAAGGGCCTGGCATCATGGTTGGGACTCGGACACATACCGGCCTCCGGCCACCACAGGCCGGCAGTTGCGCCGGCATCACCCATGGACTCGCGGCCCCGCTCCTGTGGGGCCGCCTCGAAGACCCGGCGCATCGCTGCGTCGACTTCCGGTCAGTTGGGGCTGTTGCGATCCGCCGCGTCCTCGATGGCCTCGCCCCCCGACTGCACGTCCCTGCCGAAACCTTCAATGGTGCCGCAGCCACTCAGGCCGGTGATGGTGAAGGCGAGCAACCCCAGCATCAGGATGACAAAGATCTTGATTCGCCGCATGGTCTCCTCCGTGAATCTGTATCGATTTGACGCCCGGCCGCGTGGCCGGACAGGAACGCCCCGAACCGGGGCCAGACCCGCAGGCCTCACGACTCATGTCGCCGGGCCACCAACTCTTTCCCTTATCATAGTAGATTCTGCCACGGCGAAAATGCCTCGTGCGCCGTCCCCCCTGAACCGGTACCTTCACTTGCTTGACCTGAACCCACAGCAACGCGCCGCGGTCATCACCAGCGACCGGCCCCTCCTCGTCATCGCCGGCGCCGGATCGGGCAAGACCCGGGTGATCACGGAGAAAATCGCCTTCCTGATCGAGGAGCGGCAGCTGCCGCCACGCGCAATCGTCGCCATCACCTTCACGAACAAGGCGGCGCGCGAGATGCGCGAACGGGTCCGCGGGCGCCTGGACCGCGACCAGGCCCGGGGGCTCGGCATCTCGACCTTCCACACCTTCGGACTGAATTTCCTGCGCCGGGAACCCGGCGCATCGGAGCTCCGCAAGGGTTTCTCCGTTCTCGACCCGGCCGACTGCAGACAGCTGCTGCGCGAGATCACCCATCGCGACGACGATACCGGCGAGCTGGAACCCTTGCTGGCGCAGATCAGCGACTGGAAGAACGAACTCCTGGATCCGGAGCGCGCGCTCGCGCAGGCCGCGGACACCCAGGCGCAACAGGCGGCGCGCATCTACCAGCGCTATGAACAGGCGCTGGCCGCGTACAACGCGGTCGACTTCGACGATCTGATCAAGCGCCCGGTGGACGCGCTGAGCCGCAACCCCGACCTGCGCGAGCGCTGGCAGAACCGGATCCGGCACCTGCTCGTGGACGAGTACCAGGACACCAACGGCGCGCAGTACCGGCTGGTTCAGCTGCTGGTGGGCGTGAACCCCGGACTGACCGTGGTCGGCGACGACGACCAGTCCATCTATGCCTGGCGCGGCGCCCGGCCCGAGAATCTTGCGCGTCTGCGCGACGACCTGCCCCGCCTGGAGGTCATCAAGCTGGAGCAGAACTACCGCTCCACCAATCGGATTCTGGCCGTGGCGAACCAGTTGATCGGCAACAACCCGCACCTGTTCGAAAAGCGGCTCTGGAGTGCGCTGGGCGAGGGCGAGCCCATCCGCGTGATCCCCTGTGCCGATGCCGAGGCCGAGACCGCCCGGGTGGTCTCCGAGATCATGAGG
>PUOZ01000105.1 GCA_003553165.1 Thioalkalivibrio sp. | reverse complement strand
CCGCAAACCGGACGCCCGAAGCAGCGCGCGTCGCTTCTGTACACGTTCATTCATTGACATGGGCATCATGGCTTCCCCATCGTTGTTACATGTAGCGTACACCGATCACCGTATGGGTCAATACGGTGCGCATCCTGCCGACCAGCGAGGTGGGTGTCCTGCACCGCGTGCGGGCTTGAGGTGGGCTGGGAGTACTGGGTTCGTCCGGCGCCGAATGGACCCGGGATCAAGTCCGGGGTGACTCGGGCCAATCGGGATCGCACGGAGCATGCGTGCTTGACGCTCCGAAAAACGCCATCTATTGTTCTGGAAAAAAGAACGTAAATGAGATGAAGGACCTTTTCACCGGCCTGATCACCAGCAAGACGCGCATCCGGATCCTGATGCGGTTGTTCCTCAATCCCGGGGGCAACGCCTACCTGCGCGAACTGGCCGACGAGTTCGCCGTTTCGCCCAGCCAGGTCAAGGACGAATTGAGCCAGCTGAGCGCCGCCGGCCTGCTGGAGAGCGAGAAGCAGGGCCGGCAGATCCACTACCGCGCGAACACCCGGCATCCGCTGTTTCCCGAGCTGCAGTCCATGGTGCACAAGGCACTGGGCATGGACCGGATCCTTGAAAGCGTCGTGGAACGCCTCGGCCGGCTCGAACTCGCGTTCCTCCTCGACGACTACGCCGAAGGCAAGGATACCGGCATCATTGATCTGGGCCTCGTCGGTGCGATCGACACGATTAATCTCGCGGACCTGGTGGCCAAGACCGAGCGCTACATCGGCCGGAAGATCCGCACCCTGGTGCTGTCGCGCGAAGAGTACGAACGCATGCGCCCCGTGCTGGAGAAGCGGCCGCTACTTCCGCTGTGGATAAGCGACGAAGTCCCGCAGCGCCAGCGGGGCGCGGCGTGATTCCGATGCGCCGGGCTCTGCGATAAGCGCAGGGCCACGACGCAACCGGCGGCCACCACGCCGCCGCAACCACCGGGCGTGACCCGGTACCGAGCCAATCCCCCCGGGATGGGCCCTGGCGGTAGCGTGCCTGCAGCCCCATCATCGAAGCCCCTGCGTTGGCTGCGCCGGGCGCCGCATGGACCCAGGATCAAGTCCGGTGCGACGACCTGGCAAACGGTCGGGGTGACCGACGGGGGGCTTTTTCGGGGCCTGTGTGAAACTCGGCTTGTCCGCGATGATGCGTGCCTCTACAATCTAGACAGGTAAGCTAGATAGGTGTACACGATGACCGATCCAACCTGGTCTCTCCAGGACGCCAAGAATCGTTTCAGCGCGGTCGTCGACGCGGCCCAGCACGGCGAGCCGCAGTGGGTCACGCGACGCGGCAAACGGGTGGGCGTTGTCCTGTCCGCCGAGGTCTTCGAGCGCCTGCAGCGCCTGGAAAAAGCGGCGGCCCCTTCGTTCAACGCCTTACTGCTCGATTTGCCTCAGGACGATCAACCGTTTGAGCGGATGCCCCTGCGGCAGCGCGATGTCGAATTTTGATGTACCTGTTGGACACTGTTGTTCTCTCGGAACTCCGCCGTCGTGAGCGCAATGCCGGCGTGGTGCATTGGATTGCGGGTCAACGCCCTTCCGATCTGTTTCTCAGCGTAGTCACGATTGGTGAGATCGAACGCGGCATCCTGCTTCAGCAGCCCAGAAACGCGGAGTTCGCGACGAGTTTGACGGTTTGGCTGGACAAGCTGCTGCACCTGTACGCAGAACGGATACTCGATATCGACACGTCTGTGGCTCGCCGCTGGGGGCGATTATCGGCAGCGATCGGTCATGATGGCGCCGACCTGCTCATTGCCGCGACCGCCGAGGAGCACGGATTGACCGTCGTGACGCGCAATGTCCGGCACTTCGAGCCCACCGGCGTCGCCGTTCTCAACCCATGGGCCACCACCTGACGCGCGGGCTACCATGGGAACGTCGGAATCACAGGAGGTCGCGATGGATACGACGCTTGCGGAGCACACGGTCATCGGTGTGGACGACTACCTTGCCGGCGAGCTCGAGAGCGAGGTACGCCATGAGTGCGTCGGGGGGCAGGTGTACCCGATGGTGGGCGCAATCGAGTCGCTCCAGGAGTACGTGCTGGTGGCGCAGGATGTTCGCCGCGTGGAGGTCTACCGCCGGGCCGATGACTGGGCGCCCGGGATCTGCACCGACGGTTCGGTGCGTCTGCAATGCCTCGACACCGAACTCACCGTGGAAGCCATCTACGAGGATCTGTAGTCAGGGCGGACGCCGGCCTCAGAACCGCAGCAGCTCGCGGCGCAGGATCTGCACCTCCTTGTAGCCGAATAACGCGTTCAGATGATGCAGCAGCGCATGTCCGCCTTCGTTCCGCCACTGCGTGCCCAGCGCTTCGCTGATCGCGGCGTAGCGCGCTTCTGGAGCGCTGGGCCAGTCGCCGTCGCGCTCGAGTTCGCGGATGAGTTCGAGCCACAGCCGGCTCACGCCCATGATGAAATGCGGCCAGGCGCGCTGCATGGCCGGGGTCCACGCGGCATCCGACGTATCGCCAATGCCCGGTCGGGTGGGGCGTGCGGGATCGTCGAACACCACCGCCTCCAGCAGGCCGTCGGCCTGCATCCAGCGCACGACCGCGTCGGCCCGTATCCGGTCGTTCACGCGCGCCGCGGTCTCGGGGCTCGCGCGGAAGATGAAACTGAACTGTCGGCCGGCGCCGTCGCGTGCCGCGCGACGATGAAACCGCCACAGCGTCAGTGCGCCAGCCTCTTCATCGAGCACCGGCCCAAGCACACGGTCCGCGAGCCAGAGATCCGGGTGCCAGGGAGCGTCCTCGCCCTCGGGCCACGCCATGCGGAAGCGAACGTACCACCAGTACAGCCCGTCGCCCGGCGTCTCGGCGCGAGTCTCCGGCAGCGTGTCGGGAGCTTGCACCCCCGTCTCCGGTCCGGCAGGCAGCACGGAACAGCCACCCAGCCAGAACCCGAGCAGCAGCACTAAAAGCCAAGGCACTGATCGCTGCTTCCCCATCTCCGCAGGACCTCCCGATGTCGAGCCCCGACTCTATCGAAGGCTCGGACGCATCACCATTCCCCGAGTCTGTCGTG
>PUOZ01000190.1 GCA_003553165.1 Thioalkalivibrio sp. | reverse complement strand
TCGCTCGCCCTGGGGTCCACCGGCGGCCTGTCCGTGGAGGACTTCCGTGCCGCGCTGGCCGGTGACGACTTCCTGGCCCGCGGCGCGGTCGTACTGGTGGTCGCGGCATTCATGCTGAAGGCGGCGGTAGTACCGTTCCACGCCTGGGCGCCGGACGCCTATGAAGGCGCCAGCGTGCCGGTGACCGCCTACATGGCGACGATCGTGAAGGGTGCGGTGATCCTCGCGCTGGTCCGGCTCTTTGGTGATGCGGGCGCCGGCCCGGAACTCCTCGCGGTGCTGGTCGCGCTGCCGCTTCTGTCCATGGTCTGGGGCAACCTCGCGGCGATGCGGCAGCAGGGCTTCCGGCGTCTGATTGCCTATTCCTCCATCGCGCACGCAGGGTATCTCTTCTTCGCGCTGCTGGGGGCGCCCGAGGGGCGCTTCGAGGCCGTCACCTTCTACGTGATCGTCTACGGCCTGACCAATATGCTGGCATTTGCCTGCCTGCCGAAGGGAGAGGACTGGCTGCGTGACCGCCTGGACAGCCTGAAGGGGCTCTATCACCGGGATCCGCGCGCCGCGATCCTGATCGCGGTCGCGATGCTATCGCTGGCCGGTATTCCGCCGTTCCCCGGCTTCGTCGCCAAGTTTTTGATTTTCCGAACCGTGATGGAGGCCGGGCTGGTCACCGTCGCCGTAGTGGGTCTGGTCGCAAGTTACCTGGGCATTTACCTCTACCTGCGCGTGATCCAGTACATGTTCATGAGTCCGGCGCCCGCCCAGGTGCGTACGGAACCGGCGACCGGCTTCGCGGCCACGGCTGCACTGCTGACGCTGGCGGCAGTGCTGATGGTCGGGGTGTTCCCGGGCGTTGTTCTGGGCTGGTTGTGAATGCACACTGGGCGGCACGGCCGCAGTGGGTACACAACGCATGAGCAGCAGCGGTAACGTCGCGGAAGAGAACCGGCGCCTTCGACGCATCGTATCCACCATGCGCCAGGAAGCGGAGCGCAACGATGCGCTGTTGCAGACGTTCTTCAACGCTGAGCTGCACCTCCTCTCGTGTACCACGCTCGCGCAACTGCTCGACTACATTCTCCGGGAGTTCCGGGACGGCTTTGGGCTGGATGCGGTCACACTCATGCTTCTGGATCCGGAGGACGCGGCTCGGGGATTGCTTGAAGGACCCGGGAAATCGGGCCACTTTCCGAACCTGCGTCTGCTGAACGGTCAGGGTCCGCTCAGGGAGATCCATCCGCGTGACGAACTCTTCTGTGGCGAGCCTGACGAGGGTTTCCGGCGCGTGTGTTTTCCCCATCATCCGGAAGTGGTTTCCTGCGCCATTCTTCCGCTGATACGCGAGGGTTGCCTGATCGGCAGTCTGGGGCTTGGAAGCACGGATGCGGCGCGGTTCAGTCACCGCCTCAGTTACGATTATGTCTCCCATCTGGCTTCCGTGGTGTCTGTCTGCATTGAAAACTGCATCAGCAGGGAGACCCTGCAGCATCTGAGCAGCATCGACGCCCTGACGCGGGTACTGAACCGACGGGCGCTGCAGCAGCAACTCATCTACGAGATCAAGCGATGCAACCGCATCGGGGAATCGCTTGCGTACGTGTTTCTCGACATCGACCACTTCAAGGCCGTGAATGACCAGCACGGTCATGTTGCTGGCGACAGGATACTGCGTGCCGTGGGGCAGTTGTTGTCTGAAAAGGTACGCGGTACCGACAGCGTTGCGCGCTACGGCGGGGAGGAATTCGCGATCCTGCTGCCAGGCTGTGATCTCCGGGAGGCCATCCGTCTGGCCGAGATGCTTCGCGAGGCTCTCGGCCAGCTGCGGGTACCCGGGCGTGACGGAAGGCCCGTGCCCATCACAGCATCCCTCGGGGTGACCATTTGCGAGCGGCAGCATACAGAAGCGGTGGATCTCGCGATCCTGGTGGAGGACCTGGTGCATGCCGCGGATCAGGCGCTGTATGCAAGCAAAAATGGGGGGCGCAATCGGACCAGCAGCCAGGCATGCCCATTGCGGGCAGCACGGAGAGCGCAGCAGTGAAACAGGTACTCCTCGATCCGGCGTCTGCGTGTGCCGAAGATCAGGCCGTTGTCTTGCGGTCGGTCTCCCCGAAGCGATCCTCGAGGTAGCGGACGATGTCCGCGGACTCGTACAACCATTCGACGCGGTCGTCCGGGTGGGCAATGCGTAGACAGGGCACCTGCACTTTCCCACCGCCCTCCAGCAGAGCGTCACGGTGTTCCCCCTCGTGCTGCGCGTTACGCAGTTCGATGTTCAGCCCCAGGCGCCGGATGGCGCGCCGTGACTTGATGCAGAACGGGCAGGCGGGGAACTGGTAAAGCGCGAGATGCGCGGTCTCTGCATCGACCCGGGCCTGCTCGGCCGGATCGCGTTCCATGCTTTTCGGTGTCGTCAACTTGTCTCCCAGCAAGAGGAAGGGCGTCAGCACCACGCGCAGCGCGCGGAAGAAATACCGGATCAGGATTCGCATGGCGGGAGAGGATGCCACGTCCCGGCCCGTCCATCCAGTACCGGCGCACGTGTCCTGCGCGGCCGGTACGGGCCTCCGGCGTCAAGCCGAAGTACGAGGAGCACGCGCGGAGCCCGCATCGCCTGCGTTCAGCCGCCGATGAGGCTGGCCACCTGTCCCGGTTGGCAGTTCAGGTAGGCCGAGGAGGCCAGCCATTCCTGGTCCGGGTAGTACTTGAACATGAATTGCCCGCCCTTCAGGCTGTCCACGACCATTTCCGCAATCTCCGGGCGCACGGCGGGGCATCCCTGGCTGCGGCCGATACGGCCCTGGCGCTCGATCCAGCTGGGGTCGACATAGTCTGCAGAGTGGATCACGATCGCGCGCTCGCGCGCCCTGTCGTTGACGCCCGGCTCCAGCCCATCCATCCGCAGGGAATAGCCATGCCGTCCGAAGTAACTCTCCTGCGTGCGGAACAGGCCGATACTCGACTGGTGACTGCCCCGGATGTTGGAAAACTGCGTGGCGAAGTTGTCGCCGGAATTCTGCCCATGCGCGACGAAATCCTCCAGCAACAGCGTTTGTTCGCGCAGGTCGAAGATACACAGGCGTGGTT
>PUOZ01000189.1 GCA_003553165.1 Thioalkalivibrio sp. | reverse complement strand
CCTGTGGGACGCGAGCCCTCTCGGCGAAGGTTTTCCGCCGTTAGGTCGCCGAGAGGGCTCGCCTCCCACAAGGGACGACCATGCAGGGGAGGGTGTTACGCAGGAGCGGATTCCCTGCGGAGCTTGCGTGATAATCATGTAGGTGCTTGCCCTCGCGCAGCGGCGGATCGGGATTCCGGGCACTCCCCCCACTCGCTGCCCGGCGTCGGATTGTTCCGCACCAGGAATCCGTGTCTCTGCCAAGCGGCGTGGAATAAAGTATATTCGTGCCCCCTTTTTTCGCATTCACCGATTCCCCGGAGTACCCGCAATGTTTTCCATCCATATGAGCATCAACGGCTACGACCCCGAACTCTGGTCCGCCATCGAGAACGAATCGCGGCGTCAGGAAGAGCATATCGAGCTGATCGCCTCGGAAAACTACGCCAGCCCCCGGGTGCTGGAGGCGCAGGGATCGGTGCTGACCAACAAGTACGCCGAGGGCTACCCCGGCAAGCGCTACTACGGCGGCTGCGAGTTCGTCGACATCGCCGAGAATCTGGCGATCGAGCGCGTGAAGCAGCTCTACGGCGCCGATTACGCCAACGTGCAGCCGCACTCGGGGTCGCAGGCCAACGCCGCGGTCTACATGGCCCTGCTCGAGCCGGGCGACACCGTGCTGGGCATGAGCCTGGCCCACGGGGGCCACCTGACCCACGGCGCCAAGGTCAATTTCTCCGGCAAGATCTACCACGCGGTGCAGTACGGCATCGACGACCAGGGCCTGCTCGACTACGACGAGATCGAGCGCCTCGCCCTGGAGCACAGGCCGAAGATGATCGTCGCCGGCTTCTCCGCCTACTCGCGGGTGATGGACTGGGCGCGCTTCCGCGCGATCGCCGACCAGGTCGGCGCCTACCTGATGGTGGATATGGCCCACGTCTCCGGGCTGATCGCCGCCGGCGTGTATCCAAACCCGGTGCCGCATGCCCACGTGGTGACCTCCACCACCCACAAGACCCTGCGCGGCCCGCGCGGCGGGATCATCCTGGCCAAGTCCAACCCGGACCTGGAGAAGAAGTTCCAGTCGCTGGTCTTCCCCGGCACCCAGGGCGGCCCGGCGATGCACGTGATCGCGGGCAAGGCCGTGGCCTTCAAGGAGGCGCTGGAACCCAGTTTCAGGACCTACCAGGAGCAGGTGATCGCCAACGCGCGCACGATGGCCGGCACCCTGATGGAACGCGGCTACAGCATTGTCTCCGGCGGCACCGACAACCACTTGTTCCTGCTCAGCCTGATCGACAAGGGCATGACCGGCAAGGCCGCCGACGCGGCGCTCGGCGCGGCCAATATCACCGTGAACAAGAACGCCGTGCCCAACGACCCGCAGTCGCCGTTCGTGACCAGCGGCATTCGCGTCGGGACCCCGGCGGTGACGACCCGCGGTTTCGGCGAGCAGGAGTGCCGCGACCTCGCGAACTGGATTGCCGACGTGCTGGACGACCACGAGAACCCCGAGGTGATCGATGCGGTGCGCGCGAAGGTGCTCGAGGTCTGCGCCCGTTTCCCGGTCTACGGCGTCGGCGAATAGGCGACGGCGATGCGCTGCCCGGCCTGCGGGGCTGACGATACCCGGGTGGTCGATTCGCGGGTCGCGGGTCCGGAGCAGGACCAGATCCGGCGCCGCCGCGCGTGTCAGGCCTGCGGGGCCCGTTTCACCACCTTCGAGCGGGCCGAGTTCAGCATGCCCCGGGTGGTCAAGCGCAGCGGCGAGCGGGTCGCCTTCGACGAGGAGAAACTGCGCGGCGGGCTGCGCCTGGCCCTGCACAAGCGGCCGGTGCGTACCGACGAGGTCGAGGCGGCGATCGACCGCATCAAGCGCCGACTGGCCGCCTTCGGCGCGCGCGAGATCCGCTCCGACCGCATCGGCGAATGGGTGATGGAGGAGTTGCGCGGGCTCGACCAGGTCGCCTACATCCGGTTCGCGTCGATCTACCTCAGCTTCGCCAACGTGCAATCCTTCCGCGAGGCGATCGAGCGGCTCGAGCAGGACCTCACCCCGGAGATGCGCCGCTCGCAGCTACGCCTGATCGACGAGAACGTCGAACCGCCGCCACCGGAGTCCGATGGGTGAACGACCAGGCCTTCATGGGCAGGGCCCTGCAGCTCGCCGCGCTGGGCCTATATACGACGGACCCGAACCCGCGCGTCGGCAGCGTCGTGGTCCGCGACGGGGCGATCGTCGGCGAGGGCGCGCACTGGCGGGCGGGCGAAGCGCACGCCGAGATCCATGCCCTGCGCGCCGCCGGGGAGCGTGTGCGCGGTGCGACCGTTTACATCACCCTGGAACCCTGCTCGCATCATGGCCGCACGCCCCCCTGCGCCGATGCGCTGATCGCCGCAGGGGTCGCGCGGGTTGTGGTCGCGATGCAGGATCCGAACCCGCTGGTTTCGGGACGTGGGCTGGAGCGCCTGCGCAAGGCGGGCATCCCGGTGGAGACGGGTGTCATGGAGTTCGAGGCGCGGGCACTGAACCCGGGCTTCGTGCGCCGCATGCACGGCGGCCGGCCCTGGGTGCGGGTCAAGCTGGCATCCAGCCTCGATGGTCGGACCGCGATGGCCTCCGGCGAGTCGAAGTGGATCACCGGGTCAGCCGCGCGCCGCGATGTGCAGCACTGGCGCGCCCGGGCCGGTGCGATCCTGACCGGCAGCGGCACGGTACTCGCAGATGACCCGCACCTGACCGTGCGCCTGACCCCTGCCGAGATGGTCGCCGACACGGGTACCGATCCGTCCCATTTCCCGGAACTGATTGCCGCTCCCGTCCGTCAGCCGCTGCGGGTGGTGATCGATTCGCGTCTGCAGACCCCGCGTTCGGCGCGGCTGTTCGATGGCGGCGCGGTCCTGATGCTGACCACTGCCGAGCGGGCGGACGCCGACAAGGCGGGGGACCTGCGGGCGCGTGGTGCGGAGGTCGTCGCCGTGCCTGTCGCGGCGGACGGGCAGGTCGATCTGCCCGCGGTGCTGGATCTGCTGGGCCAGCGCGAGGTGAACGAGCTGCACGTCGAGGCCGGTTCCGGCCTGGCCGGGGCGCTGGCCCGCTTCGGGCTGGTCGACGAGTG
>PUOZ01000020.1 GCA_003553165.1 Thioalkalivibrio sp. | reverse complement strand
CGCATGGCGAACGCCGAGGACGGCGTGACGGGCCGGTTCTGGGAGGGCCGATTCCGGAGTCAGGCGCTATTGGACGACGCGGCGATGCTGACCGCGATGGCCTATGTCGACCTGAACCCGATCCGGGCGAAACTGGCCGAGACGCCGGAAACTTCTGAGTACACCGCGATCGCCGAACGCTTGGCAGAGTTGCAGGGCAGGGTGCCAGGGGCTTACGCGACGGGAGGCTTCAGTCTGCGCAGTGCAGATCGGGCCAGCGTTGCGGACGCGACCGTGAACCCGTCGAATTCTCCCGAGGAAGGCAACGAACGCCCCCGGTTGCAGAAGGAGCCGCGTCTGTCTGCATTACAGCGCGCGCCGCTGATGCCCTTCGATGCCACCGGACGCTTGGCCACCGCGATACCGTTCGCGTTCGAGGACTACCTGGAGCTGGTGGATGGCACTGGGCGGGTGATTCGCGAGGACAAGCGCGGGTTCATCCCCGGCGAGACGCCGACGATCCTGGACCGGCTGAACATCGATCCGGAGCAGTTCATTCGGGCCGCCGGCCGCACGCTGCACCGTTTCGGCAGCGCGATCGGTACGCCCGAGCGCCTGACCGAGCGCTGTGTTTCCCGCAATGTGGCCTACCTGCGGGGGATCCGGGCGGCGCGGGCGCTGTTCGATCGGCGCGCCTATCCCTGCCTGGATTGATCTCGGTGGGCAGGCACCAGCCCTCCTGGGCTGGCACGGCATTGGCGGCAAAGAGCCAGCGCTGGGACCGTTTCAGGCGCAGGGGTTTAAGGCGCGTCGGCATGCGCTAAACTGGTGTAGGACGTTTGCGACTTGATTGCACCCAAGCCATCGGTTATGAACCACTGCCTGGGCGATCGCGTTTTAGTCGTCGCGGATTCAGATTTTGCGCATGGAGTGTGATATGTCAAGCGTGAAAGAAAAGATGACTGAGGTAATCCGTTCGCAGCCGGAAGATGCGAGCTATGAAGAAATTATGCGTGAACTTGCTTTTGAGCGCATGGTCGAGCGTGGTCTGGACGATTCTCGCCGTGGGCGCATAATATCGAATGAAGATATGGAGCATCGGATTCGATCGTGGCAGAAATAAGGTGGACTGAGGAGGCGCATCGTTGGCTCCGCGATATCCATGACTACATCGCAGCCGACAATCCTGCCGCAGCACAAAGAGTCGTGTCCGGGATCTATGACAAAGCTCAGATGTTGAGCAGTTTCCCGGAAATCGGACACAGGTATCGTGCCGAGGCCGAGGGGGAAATCAGGTCCTTCTCTATGGGCATTATCGGATTGCTTATCTTCTCAATTCGCCATCCAGTATCGATATCTTGGGCGTGTTCCACGGGGCACTTGTATCGACCGGTACTTTCCATAAGTCTTGAATGTGAGCAGCCTACCCAACCGACGACCAACGAAGGACACAGGCCTATTTGACCGCCGGCATCCCAGCCGGAAATGCTTGCGGATTTAAACGATTACCACCTGAGGCGGACAAGCCGGTGCAGTTGCCGGACGGTGCGATGGACTCCGAATGCGCTTGCGGCGTACGGGCGCTGCTTGGCGGGTCACGGCCTTCCACCTTTTCCGCCCTGCGATGAAAGGGTTCGGATGAAACTGGAAAGTCAGGTTACGGGAAACATCGGCATGTACTACGCGTGCTATCGGCTTTCAAGGATGGGATGGAATGTCATGCCGACGGCTCGCAATGCGAGGGGAATCGACATCATTGCCTACAACCGGGGCGGAACCGAGTTCATTGGGGTTCAGGTGAAGGCGTTGACCCGCAGAAGTCCAGTGCCGCTCGGAAAGAGCCTCGATACGGTCATGGGCGACTTCTGGATCATCATCAACAATATCGGCCAGGAACCCGTCGCGTTCGTGATGAAGCCGGAGGAGGTCAAGGCTCTGGCGCATCGCGGCGAGAAGCACGGCAAGGTTTCCTTCTGGCTTCAGCCGAAGGCGTACGACACGCCGGAATTCCGCGAGGCCTGTGAGCGGATTGGGCACGGGCATGCGGGGTGACGAGCATGGGTATGTGGCGTTCCTGCGCCGCAGGGCGTATGAACAGCCTTTGGCTGCGCCCGCTTGACGGTCCCGTGACCGTTGTCGGCGCCAGTGTTGCCGTTATGGTTAACTGTCAATGGAGCCAATGGGACCCGCTTTACGAGGGAGATGGAGGAAGCGATGACCCGTGAGGAAATGGTCCGACTGCTGAAAAGCCATAAAGCGACCCTTGCAGAACGCTTTGGAGTGACTGACCTCGCACTGTTCGGTTCCATGGCGCGAGGCGAAGCCCGGGAAAGCAGCGATCTGGATATCCTCGTCGCGTTTGACGGGCCTGCGACATCCAGGCGCTACTTCGGCGTTCAGTTCTACCTGGAGGATTTGTTGGGGGCGCCGGTGGACCTAGTCACCGAGAAGGCGCTGCGCAACGAATTGCGCCCCTACGTGGAGAAGGATGCGATCCATGTCTGATTCGACAGAATCGGGTCGGGAGTGGCGATTCTATGTCGAGGACATGATTGCGTTTGCGGGCAAGTGCCTTGTGTATACGGAGGGAATGGATCAGCACTCCTTCGTGTCCAGCGCCCTGACTTACGATGCAACGCTCCGGAATCTGGAGCTGATTGGGGAGGCGGCGACCCGCCTGCCCGATGAGGTGCGGGCTGCACATCCTGACATCCCCTGGCGGATGGTCATCGCGACCCGCAACCGCTTGATCCATGCCTACCTCGGGATCGACAACGATACCGTGTGGAGCATCATCCAGGACGACCTTCCGGAGTTGATCGAAGGTCTTCGGCGTATGCTGTGAATCGCGCGGCGCTCGACAGCATGAGCGCTGTTGCCGGCGGAGGACGGGTATGGTCGATAGGCAGGCTGGAACGGCTTCCTCGACACGCTCAAGCGTAAAGGACTAGGCCGCGATGAGTGAACCCGACGCCCCTTGCGACCGCCAACAGCTGTATGACGAGGTGTGGACGGACCCCGTCACGGTCGTGGCCGAACGCTATGGGTTATCCGATGTGGGGCTGGCCAAGATTTGTCGGAAGCTCAGCATCCCCGTGCCCACCCGGGGTTACTGGGCGAAGGTCAAGG
>PUOZ01000365.1 GCA_003553165.1 Thioalkalivibrio sp. | reverse complement strand
GGGGGGTCACGTGGACCGTCCGCTGCGACTGCACTGGCGCGAAATTCGGGCCGGACGCGTCCTGCAGGGTCTCCTGAGGATGGCGCTGGGCTGGCAGGCCGGAACACCTTCCGGGCCATCCAGCGCCAAGGTCCCGGTCACTTTGTGCACGCCCAAGCGCAGGGTACCCTGCACCCGGGCCTCGGCTGACGCTAGCGCATGGCGGAGACAGCGCACGTCCCGTATACCTGTTCCTCGTGCTTGTTGGGATCGGCCTCAGTAGACCGGCACCAACGCGTAGCCCTGGTTCTGATAGCCCATCACGGCGATGAATCCGCTGCGAACGGGCCGGATCGGGTCCAGCACAGTGTCGTTGTCCACTCCGTAGGCCCGGGTCGCGGCCGAACAGACCTCCATCCTTATACCCAGTTCGTCCAGCCGGTCGATCGCCTTGGCGATTTCTTTCAGGGAATCGCCGTGATCAATGGCGACCTCCGGTTCCGGGTCGGTGGTGATGAACTTGACCGCCTCGGCAATGAAGACCATCCGCAGATCGGGCTCCACGCCTTCCTTGATCAGGTTCTCGTGGTTGGAGGCGATGCCGCGCAGGTAGGCAAGCATCACGTTGGGGTTGGACTTGCGCATGTCATAGACCGCCCGCATGGTCTCGATACCCTGGGTCGCTTCGCGATTGTCGAGGCCCTCGGCGCTGGCCTTCGAGCCCAGCCCGAGCGGCAGTAACAGGGCCAGCAGCAGGATCAGTATCCGGTTTCGCATTGGTCGTTCTCCTCTCTCGTTGACCACGATCTGGGGGGTGTTGCCGGACGCGGCGTCGGCCGGAATGTGAGTTCAGTAGATCGGGATGACTGTGTAGCCTTTCGCATGGTCGCCGCTCACCGAACCGAAGGCGTTGCGTAAGGGCTCGATGCCGGGAAAAGCTCTTCGCAGTCGACCCCGAATAGCCGGGGGCGTCGTCGCATGATTCCATCCGGACGCTCATCGCGTTCAGCGCGGCCCCGGTGCTATGCGATCGCGTCCAGGCGCTCGAACTGGGTCAGCTCGAAGCGCTCGCATGAGTGTAGGACGAATAGACACCATTTTCCTTCCTGGTGATCACGCGAGCTCCGCAGGCAATCCGCTCCTGCGCAAGGCCCTCCCCTGCATGGCCGTCCCTGGTGGGAGGCGAGCCCTCTCGGCGACCGAACGGCGGAAAGCCTTCGCCCAGAGGCTGGCCTCCCACAGGGGCGTCCCTTGAAACAGCGCCAATCCGACCACATTCGGAGCTTGCGTGATAATCAGGTTTTCCTGCGGTGGCTGTTTTTCCCGAGCGGCGCGCACGAAGGTGCCGAACAGATCGGCGAGGCCGATACCCATGTGCGCGACTCTGGACGCTGTGCTGATGGATCTGGGGATGCTCTGACCTGCGACCGCGGGGAATCGATCACCGCCCCGGCGCAGGACGGTGCGCCGCGCACGGTCCTGCGGGAGGGGCTCGGCGCAGCGTCACCCCATGCGCTGCATCACTTCAACAGCGGATGGTCCTTCGGCAACTGCTTGGCATACCACAGTGCCAGCTTGTGCCGCATGCTCTGCTGCGAGACTTGATCCTCCGGCAGCGGCTGGATTTTCTGGTCATGCACCAGGAGCCGGTAGATGTATTGAATCCTTTCGTTGGCCGAGTCGGTCGGTTCAAATTCCACCGCGCCGCGGTCCTCCCCGTATTTCATGCCGGCCAGGAGCGCGGCCTTTACCAATTCCGCCTCATGCTTCAGTTTTTTCAATTCACTGCCTCCCATGCGATCCTGAAAAGAGTACACCCTGGGCCGTGAAGTGCCAGCCGGTGATTCGGGTTTCTTCAAGTTCTAGCCGCGGTCCACTGCTCACCTGATTGCCCGTTGCACCGGCACCGTCTGGCTTTGGCCCTGCCGCGATAGAATGGGGCCTTGCATGCATGACGACCTGTCAGGAGTTCGATTTGCAGTTGCTAAAGCCTGGGCCCCTTCCGATCCTGTCGGATCTGGAACTGATCGCCGAACGGGTACCGGTCGAGGGCGGGCGCTTGCTGGAACTTGGCTGCGGTCGCGCGGAAACCACCCGGCGCATCGCCGAGGAACTGCCCGTGCGCGAAGTGATCGCGACGGAGGTCGACCGCGTGCAGCACGAGAAGAACCTGCGGATCACCAATCTGCCAAAAGTGACCTTCCGGTTGGGCGGCGTCGAAGCGATTGAACAGCCAGACGGATCGATCGATGCCGTGATCATGCTGAAGTCGCTGCACCATGTTCCACGCCACCTGCTGGCGCAGGGCCTCAGGGAAATTCACCGCGTTCTGCGGCCTGACGGCATGGCCTACTTTTCCGAGCCGCTGTATGCCGGTGAATTCAACGAGATCCTGCGCCTCTTCCACGATGAAAGAGTTGTACGCAAGCATGCATTCGAGGCGCTGCGCGCGGCCGTCGATGAAGGGCTGTTCCTGCTCGAGGACGAGGTCTTCTTCGACAGCATCAGTCGCTTCCAGGGCTTCGCGGAGTTTGAAGAGCGCATTCTCGGGGCTACCCACACCGAGTTCGCGCTTGACGAAACTCTCTACGCCCGTATTCGCGATCGCTTCATGGAGTACGTGGGTCCGGATGGCGTGGCGGAATTCCGCAACCCCAATCGGGCCGACCTGTTGCGCAAACCCTGAGCTTTCACCTGAGCACACGCCCGAACGGAGGCGGAATGACCACGACCACGCCCTCTGCGTGCTCTCGATGCGCCAACGCTGATCGGAGTCACCTTTGGCGCCATGTCAGAGCTCTAGATCGTTCAGCCTGATCAGGCCCAAGGCCTGGTTTTTTCCACGCGCCCGTGCAAGGGCGGAAAGGGTGCCGGCCATGTTAACGGAGGCGATGTCATTCGTTTCAACGCCAATGGACAGAGCTTCGATTACCGATTCAACTCCTATACCCAGTCCAAGGTCTACGATCTGGGCAAGATGGCGCCGGCCGGAGCGCTCAACCGCTCCGTGAAGGTCTACGTAACTGCTGATGACCGATACACCGGTTGATGCTGTATCCATGCTCGGGGGAGCCCCGGGAGAGTGACGCCTCAAGGACTGGCGGTGCGCTCTTCTGCCCCCGATGCAGGATGGATC
>PUOZ01000018.1 GCA_003553165.1 Thioalkalivibrio sp. | reverse complement strand
CGGGCCGTCAAGCCGCCTTCCGTTCGAACAGCGCCCGAGCGGCGCTCATGCCGCGCAGGAAGGCGATGTTGCGGGTCAGGCAGTGCGAGGTGAGGTGTTCCGGTGTGCCGATGGTGGTGCGGAACTGCTGCAGCATCCGCGCGGTGGTGGCGATGAACTGCGGCATTGGCCATCCGGGCAATGGACTGGTTCAGCACCCGCATCAACCAGGAGAGGTCCGTAAGCCGGGAACGGTAGGTTTCGGCCCAACCGTGCAACGCGTCCAGTTGCGCAGCGCATAGGTCCGCTTCCCCGTCCCACTCGTAGCGCTGCACCAGCTCCGGCCCGACGTAGAGCCGTGTCCAGCGCCGCAGCACCTCTTCCTGCGACCATTCCTGCGCCCGTTCCGGGTCCACGCGTACGACCAAATGCGTGTGACTCGACATGACCGCATAGGCGGCGACATCGGTCGCAAAGACCCCGGCCAACTGTTCCAGGCGCTCGACGATCCAGCCCCGCCGATGCTCGTGTCCGCCTGGTGACGGTGTCGTCACCGCACAGAAACGCGCGCCGTACACAGCGAGAGATCACGTGGTAACACGGGGTGGCGTCCAGAGAGACGAGGGAGGAAGGTGGGTAGGGCATGGTGGAACTCCGCGGTAGAGCGAGCCGCCGGCTTCATTGTTGTCTGTGGGGCGCAGCATGGTGGAGACGGACGCGCAATCTTTATGACTGTCCGATGGCGTCCAAGAGGCGATACCCGAAGATCGAGGGGAAATGAGGTACTAGTCCATCTGGCGCATGAGCCGATTGGCTTCTCGCGCGAGGTCTTCGAGGCTCATCTCAGGCAAGCCGGTTTTTCGCCACTCCGTGTAGTTGAATCGATCTCGGGACACAGCGGCAAGGAAACGCTCGGCTTCCACCAGTCCCAGCGCCGATATCAGTGCCTGCATACCGGTCAGGCGGATTTCAGCTTCCGTTTTCATACCAGTTCTCCAAGATCGGCAAGGCTTCGGCGGGAAACAACTATGTGACTGCCCAACTAACGCCGTGCTTTCAGCGGATCGTCTGTTTAGTGTTGTAGGCCGCCCGCAGTATCGTCATCTCGGCCTCTTTCCAAGGCAACCGCCGGCCCCGTTGTCTCATCCTGTCCAGAGCCGTCAACGCCTGCTGCTGAGTCAACAAGCCAAACTCAATCACCTCAGAATAAATCCATAGCGTTCCGCGCACATCGGCCCCCTCTTTGGTGGCCAGTAGGCGAAGGTTGCCATCGCCAGTCAGGAGCGGACATGACTCCTGCTTGGCCAGTGCCAAGGCGAGCCGGTCGTTGAATCCTGGCTCCTCGCCACACTGATCACCAAGTCTTGCCGCATACGCCACATATTCGCCACGGACCACCAGCGTCTCTAGCCCCATGCCGATTAGGTGTGGGCTGCCCGCCTTGATCTCTTCCTCGAAGAGAACATCCGGCATTGCGAACCGATACGGGAGCGCGAAGAGGCTACCCAGTATCTCCCCAGCCTCCAGATCAATGATGATATTGGCATCACTGATGAGCAGCAGCATCCGTGGGTTCCATCCAACGTTGGCGATAGAACTGTAAACGCGGAATGCCAAGCAGCTCTGCGGCCTTGGCCTCCGAGACCAGCTTTTCAGCTAGGGCACGGTAGACCAGCTGCTCGAAAAGTTGAGGCGTCTCGGTTGGTAGCGGTTCGCCCGGCTCCTTGCGGTGCCACCCACGGGCAGAGAATAATTTCATCAACGACTCGAAATGCGCGTGGGGAATCACCCCACACTGCAGTGCGCGAATAACCCACCCCTTCATGGAGAGTCCGTACTCGTGCTTCAGGTGGTGCAGCTCACGCGGCTCCAGGCGCTGGCGCTGCTCTCCCAACTGGTGGACGACCGCTGCTTGCGGGGCCAGAAAGGCACCGGCAAAGCGGTCACAGGCCTTTTCTTCATCGACACTCGCGACCAAACGATTCGCCAACAGGACATGACCTAGCTCGTGAGCTAGCGTAAATCGTTGGCGATCTCCTGGCCAAGTGGAGGATACGGCGACAACCGGGTAATGCCACCCGCCTGCCGTCATGGCCACCGCTGTCATCCCAGAAAACGCCCGGTGGGGTTCATTCACTGTCAGCACTAACAGGCCCAACGTTTCCAGAGTATCGGTCAGATCCCCAATGGGGTTCAGCCCCAAGGCCCAGGCGCAGCGAACATCATCGGCGACGGCTTCCAACGCCTCAAGGTCGTCGATGTGCTCAGGCACGGCGTCCGGCACGGCAAAGGGAGAAATGGGCGGCTCGGGAAAGGCGGTGAGTAGCGCAATGCGCTTCTCGACCTGCTCCGCGACGCGGATCTGTACCGCCTCGGCTCGCTTCACGCCGAAGGCGCTGGTCTTGCGGAACTCGACGTGGGTGAGCTCCACAGATTGCTTGCGGAAGAAATACTCTGTGCGCACCCTGCACGCCTGGGCGATCTTGAGCAGCTTGGCCGAGTCAGGCGTCACGGTACCCTTCTCGTACTTCTGGATGGCTGCTTTGGACACGCCTAGCTGCTGACCCAACGCCTCGAGCGTCAGGCCTGCTGCAAGGCGTGCCTGGTGAATGCGCCGCCCCAACATGATGGCCTCCTGGGTTTACTTTTCAGCCAATTCTATATGAAAAATAAACCAGAGGGGTAAAGGCCTTCGGCGCATGAGGCCCATTGTGACTGTCGGACACAGTCTGGGAACCGGGTGATCCGGCCGTTTTCGAGCAGCGCGATGCCGGCGGAATCGTAGCCTCGGTATTCCAGTGCGCGCAGGCAGCCGAGCAGTAAGCCACAGGCTTCTTCGTTGCCAACGTAGCCCACGATGCCGCACATCTCCGCCCCCTCGGTGGAACCACTGTGTAAGGCGGCCATGGTAACAAACGCGCCCGGATTCATTCCGAACGGTGCATCGCTCGCAGGTGGCATGCATCCGTTCCAGTGCTGCCGGAACCGCCCGTCGCACCGCAGGAGCGAGTCTACTCGCGAACGCCTCGTGGGCACGCCAACCGGCCGGTCCGGTTTCCGCCCACAGGCGTGCCGGCAAAACTGTAATCGTTTGGACGGGCCTCAGCGGTGAAACGATTGCGCGATGCGTTACGCGGCCTTCCGCTCGAACAGCGCCCGCGCGGCGCTCAT
>PUOZ01000017.1 GCA_003553165.1 Thioalkalivibrio sp. | reverse complement strand
TTCATGGCTGCACCGGCGCTGTCCGAACCGGAGGCGCCGTGGGGCATGGCCAGTCTCGAGGTGGTCGACTATGCGCCGCAGAAGGTGGTGTATGACGTTGCCGAGGGCGACCCGGAGCGGTTTGACCGCATTCTCGACCGGGTCAGCTTCCTGAACAACGTCTATGGCGCCGATCCATTTGACGCTTCCATCGTGCTGGTGCTGCACGGGGACGAGATCGGTTTCTTCGCCATTGAGAACTACGCGGAACACAGCGAGTTGATGCGCCGCGCGCAGAGCCTGACCCTGGCCGGGCCGATCGAGTTCCGGATGTGCGAGGCCGCTGCGCATGCGCGAGGCTTCGCACCGGAGGACATTCACGGCTTCGTGCACATGGTGCCGATGGCGGATGCCGAAATCATCCGACTGCAACAGGAGGAAGGGCACGTCTTCATGCAGTAGCGCGGGGGTCCTTGACGATCCGGTGCACCAGCCGCAGTTTCTCGATGACCGGTGGGGCGAGCACGAACGGGTAGGCGTCTTCGTGCCCCATGCTGCGGTTCAGGCTGTTCATGGCAAACGCGAGCGGTAGCCAGTGATTGAGAATGACCTGGAAATCGCCCTGGGCATAGGGATCGAATGAGTGCACGGCCCTCAGTTCGGCGCGGTCTCCCACCCGTGGCTGCACCCGAATGCCGAACTGCTGGGCCGTCTCCAGCGTGTCGACGATGTGCAGGTAGTGTGCCCAGCTCTCGGCCCAGTCTTCCCAGGGATGGCTGCTGGCATAGGCGCTGATGAATTGCTCAGGCCAACCTGCCGGAGCGCCCTCGGTATGGTGACGCTCCAGTGCTTGCCCGTAGTCGAGGGTCTCGTCGCCGAAGAGCCGATGGAACTCGTCCATCCATTGACTGCCCCGGACCAGGCGGTCCCAGTAGTAGTGCCCCGACTCGTGGCGGAAGTGCCCCAGGATGGTCCGGTAGGGCTCGGCCATATCCTGACGCATGCGCTCTCGGGTGGCCGGATCGGCCTCGGCAATGTTGATGGTGATCAGGCCGTTGGCATGTCCCGTCAGGACCTTGCCCGTTTCATTGAATGCTGGTTCGATGTCCGCAAGGAAATCGAAAGCCAGTCCCGCGGGACTCTCGAGTTTGGGCTGGAGGGGGAGTCCCAGTCGGAGCAGGCTGTAGATCAAGCGGCGTTTCTCGGATTCCAGGCGCTGCCAGAGCTTGACGTTTTCGGGCACGCTGAGATCAGGGATGGTGTCGTTCAGACGGCAGGAGAGACACAGAGGGTTGGTGTCGTGCTCCGGTACCATCCAGTTGCAGATTTCGTAATCGGTCGAGTTGGCGCACATGCGGTAGCGATGGCTGTCGTGGCGCGATCCCAATGCCCGCCACAATCCGTCCCAGCTGGCCTTGAGCGCCGCGACCTCGAGGCGATCCGGAAGAAAACCCAGGGTGTGGCCGCAACGCGTGCACGCCACGTTCTCGAAATACAGGTGCTGGCCGCAGGAGCGGCAAATGAAGAGTTTCATGGCTCTCCTTGTTTGCAGGACGGTTTGTCGTGCGATCGGATCGGTAATGCGGGCAGTCGAGGGCTATGCGCAGGTTTCAAGAATAGCACCTCGGCCCTTCCTTTCTTTGCCACCAAAGGGACGCAGGACTGCGCGGCGTCAACGGGTGTGATTACCTAGGTGCGAGCCCCACATGGTGATCGGGTAGAGTGTCCTCTATCCTCTTGGGTAGGAGTTGGAATGGCATGGGAAGCCAGGGTGTCGCGTGCGGTCGTCAGACCGTGCGCGGCACGTCTGTTCCGCATGTGATCCAGCGAGGATTTTCACCACCAAGGAGGACCATGATGGCAGTCGCAAAGGTTTCCGAAATCACCGCCGAGTCCACCGTGAGCTTCGAGGACGCGATCCAGCAGGGCATCGACAGGGCGTCAAAGACGATCCGCGGCATTCGAGGCGCCTGGGTCAAGGAGCAGAAGGTCAGGGTCGAGAACGGGAAGGTCACCAGCTATCGGGTGGACATGAAGGTCACCTTCGTGCTCGACTGAGCTCTTCAGCTTCAAGCCACTTGAGGCTGTTCCCACCGGCTTGGCAATGGAGCAGGCCGGTGGTCTCAGGGTTCCTCGAAACCATGGGAGGCTGACAGAATGAGCCAGTGGCGCCCCGCCTTCGGGACCTGGTCCTTCCGGAAATGGTCGCCGAGCCAATGAGTGTGCATCGCGCCGATATCGCGCAGGCGGGTCTTACCCGATTCTACAAACGTCCCGCGGAGCGCCCTTTCGCGCGTGCGGAGCGGGGCCATGTCACCCTGATCTTCGGCAGTCTCTCAACGGCCCACGACCGGCTCCTGAAGGCGACCCTCCAGGGTCTTGGCTACCGCGCCGATCACCTGGCGACGCCCACTCGGCGTGATTTTCAGACCGGCCGGGAGTATTGCACGGCGGGCCAATGCAACCCTGTCTACTTCGTCACCGGGGCATTGATCAATTATCTCTCGCGCCTGCGGGACGAAGAGGGGGTCGCGCCAGAGCGGATCGTCGCCGACTACGTCTTCGTCACGGTCGGTTCCTGCGGGCCCTGCCGGTTCGGCATGTACGAGGCTCAGTACCGGTCCGCGCTGCACAAGGCGGGGTTCGATGGATTCCGTGTGATCACCTTCGACAAAAAGGCGGGGGGCGACGGCCACGATCCGGGGGCGGTCGGTGATGGTTTCGAGACCAACCTCAGGCTGTATCGGGCTCTGCTGAATGCCTTGTTCGCCGCCGATGTGCTCAACGCCGTGTTCCATCAAATGCGGCCCTATGCCGTGGACTCCGAATCCGTCGATGCAGTCCTCGAGGATTGTCTGGCCGAATGCGAGACGACCCTGCGCGCCAGAAGCTACGAGGCACACCCAGGCTGGATGACCCGTCTGCTGAGGCCGCTGACGCCACTCAGATCCGCCGAGGACCTGGCACAGCTTCTGAGCCAGTTGCGCGATTCGGATTACGTTCGGATGCTTTCCCGGTGCCGCTCGATCATCGAGCGGAATATCCAGGTCGACCGGTTACGCGCAAAGCCGGTGGTCAAGATCACCGGCGAATTCTGGGCGCAGACGACCGAAGGGGACGGCAACTTCCGGATGTTCGAGTTCCTGGAAAACGAGGGTGCCGAGGTGCGGGTC
>PUOZ01000067.1 GCA_003553165.1 Thioalkalivibrio sp. | reverse complement strand
CATCTCGGTGAACTGCACCACCGCGGCAATGACCAGGATGAAGGCGATGGTGCGCAGGTATTCGAGGCCGAGCGGGGTCAGCAGATACTCGTTGATCAGGTAGCTGCTGACCGCGGACAGGGTCAGCACGAAGGTGGTCGCCAGACCCATGCCGGTGGCGGTCTCGACCTTGCGCGACACGCCCATGAAGGGGCACAGGCCGAGAAACTTCACCAGGACGAAGTTGTTGACCAGAATCGTGCTGATGAGGATCAGGGCGTATTCCACGGCAATTCCGGGCGGTGCAATGAAACAGAGTATCGGACAGTGGGAGAATCCGCTCAACCGCGCCGGTCCCTGCGCCTGGCTGTGTTCCCTGGACAACGAACTCCAGGCCCACCGGACCCAACATAGCATTCCGGCGGGAGGGGTGCGCCCGTCTCCACAGGCTCCACATGGACACCGGCGCCGTCGCGGTTTGGTCGCTCAGGACCGGAGCGGAGTGAGCGTTACCCGCGGGCCATTGTGTCGGGCATCAAATTCGCGAAATCGGGGAAGCTGCGGTGGTTGCCGAATGGCCCTTCGACGCCTTCACGGAGTACTGCCGCGGTGTGCATGCGTGTCAGCGCCGCGGCATCCAGCTCTTCCGGGCGATCCGAGAGAAAGAGGATCTGCTCCGGCGGCAGCCCCATCTCCGCCGCGATCCGGCGGTAGCTGTCGGCGTCGCGCTTGCCGCCGATGCGGGTGTCGAAATAGCCGCTGAACAACGGATTCAGGTCACCTGCTTCGGTGTGGCCGAAGAGCAGCTTCTGGGCATGCACGGAGCCGGAGGAGAAGATGTACAGGTCGATACCCGCGTCCTTCCAGAGACGCAGGCCCTCGGGTACGTCGGGATACACGTGTCCGCGGAAGTCGCCCCTTTCGTAGCCGTTTTCCCAGATCAGCCCCTGCAGGGCCTTCAGCGGGGTGATCTTCTGGTCGGCGTCCATCCAGGCCCGCATGCGCTCGATCAGCGCCGGGTCGTCCAGATCGCCGCCTGCGTAGGCACGCGCATCGGCAAGCAGGCGCGCGACCCGAGGCTCGTCGCGATGCTCCCGCACGAAGCCCGCGAGATGGGCCGCGGCATAGGGGAAGAGAGTGTCATGGACGAACGACAGGCTGGTGGTGGTGCCCTCGATGTCCAGCAGGACGGCCCGGATCACGGTGCCGGCCCGGTGAGTTCGTCCAGCATCGGAAAGCGGCGGGCGATCCCTTCACCGGTGAACTGGGCGACCCAGCCCTCGGTGTTGCTGAAGAGGCGGATCGCGGTGAAACGCGGCGCAGACCCCATGTCGAACCAGTGCCGGGTCCCGGCCGGCACCGAGATCAGGTCACCCGCCTCGGCGTGCAGGCCCAGCACCTCGCCGCCGATGTGCAGGCAGAAAAGCCCGCTGCCTTCGACGAAGAAGCGGACCTCGTCCTCGCTGTGGGTGTGCTCGTCGAGGAATTTCTCGCGGAATTCCGCGCGCTGCGGGTGTTCCGGCGTCAGGCGCACGACATCGGCGGTGGTGAATCCACGTTCGCGCTTCAGGCGTTCCACATCATCGGCATAGGCCGTGAGGATGGCTTCCTGGTCGGCGCCCGGGGGCAGGTCCCGGCTGGCGTCCCAGCGTTCGAAGCCGATGCCGGCGTCGGCCAGGATCCGGGTGATCCCGGCGATGTCGTCGATGCGTGTGCCCTGGCCGGGCTCGGAATCCGGGTAGACGTAGAGGGTGGTCATGGGCTCAGCCTCCGGGAAAGGATCTCGCATTCAAACAGGAATTCGAAGGCCTCGATATGCTGCACGGCTGCCTCCACCGAGCGCCCCCAGGTGTACAGACCATGACTGCCGATCAGGTATCCGGACAGTGTGGGGTTGCGGTTCATGTAGTGGTCCACCTGCGCCGCCAGTTGCGGAATGTCCTGGGTGTTCGCAAAGACGGGGACGGGCAGCGAGGTCTCGTGGGTGGCGATGGCGGGAAAGGCCTTCAGCACCTCGTAGTTGTCGAGGGTCAGCCCCTGGGGGAACAGGCGCGACAGGACTGTCGCGTTGACCGAATGCGTGTGCAGCACGGCACCGATGTTCGGATCGCGCCGGTACATCACGATGTGCAGGAAGGTCTCCGCTGAGGGTTTCTTGCCGGGCGAGAGGATGTTGCCGTCGAGGTCGACGACCATGAACCCGTTGTCATCCAGATGGCCCTTGTGGCGCCCGGAGACGGTGATCACGATCTGCTCGTCGTTCAGCCGTGCGGAGAAGTTGCCCGCGGTCGCGGGTACCCAGCCGCGCTGGGCGAACAGGCGCCCCGCATCCGCCAGCAACCGGACCTGCGCCTTGAATTCCAGCGTATCTTCAATCATGCCATTGCCGCGAAAAGTGGCGAAGCTTACGCCAGCCTGCGCTGTAAGGAAACACCGGGCCCCGTTGTGCCGCATGGTCGAAGGCCTGTGGAGCGTGGGGGCTTGCTCCCGCGGTCGGGCATTCGGGCCGTCCGGGCAAAAGCGGCGGCATGCAGTCGCCCTCCAGAGGCTTGGCGACGTGCCTTCGTGTCCCGAGGCGGCTGCGGATGCTACTTGACCCGCATGCCGGGACGGGCGCCTTCATCCGGGGCGAGCAGGAAGATGTCCTTGCCGCCCGGGCCGGCGGCCAGGACCATGCCCTCGGAGACGCCGAAACGCATCTTGCGTGGGGCCAGGTTCGCGACCATGACCGTGAGCCGACCGGCAAGGTCTTCGGGTGCGTAGGCGGAGCGGATGCCGGCGAAGACCTGACGCGGTTCGCCACCGAGATCGAGGGTGAGCCGCAGCAGCTTGTCGGCGCCCTCGACGTACTCGGCGGCAGCGATGCGTGCCACGCGAAGGTCGAGGCGGGCGAAGGTCTCGTAGTCGATGGTCTCGGCGATGGGCTCCATGGCAGGTTCCCGTGCTCCGGCGGAGGTGCCGGTCGTGGCGGCATCGGCCGCCGCCCCGGATTCACGGGCTGCGCTCGCCGGCGTCGCATCCGCAGGAGCGGCCACCGTCGGTGCGGTACCCGCGGGGCCAGCAGCCGTCGGCGTCAGGCTCGCGCGCGAGGCCTCGAGGAGGGCTGCGACCGCTGCCGGTTCGATCCGTGTCATCAGCGCCTCGTAGGGCCGGATGGTGCCGCCGATCAGCGGT
>PUOZ01000343.1 GCA_003553165.1 Thioalkalivibrio sp. | reverse complement strand
TTACTGCCGCGCGGTACGACCCGTCGCCCAGATCAGCCAGTGGAGCCAGGAGCAGATTGGTGCTCGGAGCAAACAGGCGGCTGTAATCCGAAGAGCCAGCTTCGATCCAGTTCAGTCGCGTCGAAAGCGCACGGAAGGGGCCGGGCACTGCGTATGTGCTGTGCCCCCGCTCGGGGTCGGTGACCGAGAAGGTGACCAGGGCCTGGCCTTCATGCAACTCCAGGTCCAGCACATTCAGCTGAAATTCCTTCGATGCCAGTTTGGCAGGCATCGCATGGCTCTCGAGTACGCTTCCCGCGATTCCTCCTGTCGAGTGACAGGCCGTGCAGGCGTCGTTGGCAACGGGCAGGTTTTCGCCGCGGATGTGGTTCTCGCCGGTTTCGAAGTTGACGTCGGCATGGCAGGAGCCGCAGGCGGCAATGCTGGGATGTGTCTGGATCTGTGAGGCCTGTGGTGTCGCAGGGTTCTCGGGGTCATGACAGTTGAGGCAATTGCGGACATCCTGTGGATGGGCGACATCCGAGAAATCCTTCCGGGAGTCGCCAAATCCCCAAAGCACGTACGGTTGAGTCGGCAGGTTCGCGCCCATGTGAATCCTGTGCACCATGACCCGGAAATCCAGGCTCTCGTCGCTCTGGGCGTCGGTGGTGCCGGGGTTGTGACAGGCGCTACAGTATTCGGCATCAACCCGCCTCCCACCATGTGCCGCCAGGCTGGCCCCGTGACACGAGGCACAGGTTTCTTGTGACACGATTCGACGATCGGCGATGCCAAAGGTGTTCCCGGTCGTTGGCTGGAAGCTGTAGATCGCGTTGGCGCCCCGGGCGGCTCCGTCCAGCTCGATGCCGATCAGGTGGGTCAGTTCAGGCTGGTAGGTCACGGCAATGGGTGCGGTGACGGCGGTGAGATCGGTCGCGAAGGTATAGCGGTAGGTGCCGTCGCCGTTGTCCACAAGCACACCGGTGCTTTCGGCCACGGCCTGGACCCTGGGCTCGGTACCTGGCCAGTCGCCTTCACCGGGCTGTTCCAACCGGTTTATGTAGCTCTGCCAGGCATTACTGTCGCCGCCTTGGCCAGGTACCAGCTTCGCAACGGTGAAACTGGCTTGGTCGATCCCCTGAACAGGGAATCCGTCCCGGTCCACTACGGTGAAGTCCACCACGGGTCGGCTGGCGATCGAGACGCTGGTGATGGTGACCTTCGGCGGTTCGGTCGGATCGGGAAGCGGATCGCTTGGCGAGATTCCGTTACCCGAGCCTCCTCCGCAGCCAGTCAGCAGCGCCATCGCGAGGGCCATCGAGACGAGAGCGAGGAACCGGTTGGATGGATTGAGATTCGCCATGTGCATCAGCCAGCTCCAGGGATGGTCATGTTTTCGTGAATGGCCGTGGTTCGGGGAGATATTAGCGCGAACAGGTATGAGAGGGCGCTCCAGCCATAGGGTCAAATACTAGACCAGGGGACATGCCGAGGCGTGGAAAAACTTGATCGAGGTCAAGTGGCTTCGAATTAGGTGGAACCCTCGGGGCATGTCAGTCGCCTCGTGGCCTCGGGCATCCAATGGCTTCGAGCGCATCGAGGGGATCAGTAAAGAATCGTAAAAACAATAGGATATGGTTCTTTTCGGAATAAGGAACCCGGGGGGATCGAAGGGCGTGCCTGCCCATGGCCGCGTTCGACGGACAAAAATGGACTCGTCTACACTGCAACTTCCCTAACCGGCGAGTACGGTTTCGGGGAAGCCAAAATAATGGATCACCAGGAGGTTTTTACGCGATGAGAAATACAAGACTGAATCGGGGCCAGGCCAGGCCGCTGGCCATGGCTGTCCTTGGGACACTGGCCCTTGTCGCTGCGCCCATGGCCCTGGCGGGAGCGCCGGGTTCCGCGGAATCCTGTCTCGGCTGTCACGGGGCGGACGGCATCAGCAGCGACCCTAATACACCGACGATCTCGGGCGCATCCGATTTCTTTATCGAGAACCAGCTCTTTCTGTTCCAGGGCGAAGAGCGTCCCTGCGTTGCTGACCTGTTTGCCAAGGTCGATGGTGCGCCGGCCGCGGATCACTGCGCGGTGGTGGCGGACTGGTCCGAGGACACCATCGTGGAGGTGGCGGCCCATTACGCAGAGCAGCCGTTCCAGGCTGCCGATCAAACCGTGGATGCGGGACGGGCGGCGGCCGGGGCAGCCATTCACGAGGACAGTTGCGCGCGCTGTCATGCCGACTCCGGGTCCGATCCGGCGGACGATGCCGGCATTCTGGCCGGGCAGTGGGAGCCGTACCTGGTTCGCACGATGACGGACTTCCGCGAGGGCAGGCGTATGCAGCCCGCGACCATGGAGCGCGAAATGCAGGCACTCTCCGACGCCGATATCGAGGCGCTGGCAGCCTACTACGCGAGCCAGGGTCAGTAAGACACAGCAAGGCCTTTTTTGGGACTAACCCTCATGTCCCGGCCCAGTTCTGTGTAAGCGGCAGAGGTGCCATGGAGCCATGGTGCCGACAACCGGCGCGGGGACATCCACTGGTCTACACTCCGATGGCCTGGGTATCGACGAAAGGGCCCAGAGTCATCAAAAAACCTCAGGAGGATAGGAGCGATGAGAAGGACCAAATCGAGCAACCGAAGCACCAGGCCACTTGCCGCGGCCGTTCTCGGGGCGCTGGCCCTCGCCGCAGCCCCCATGGCCCTGGCGGGAGCGCCGAGTTCCGCGGAGTCCTGTCTTGGTTGTCACGGGGCGGACGGCATCAGCAACGATCCGGATACACCGACGATCTCGGGCGCATCCGATTTCTTTATCGAGAACCAGCTGTTCCTGTTCCAGGGCGAAGAGCGTCCCTGCGTGGCCGATCTGTTTGCGAAGGTGGACGATGCACCCGCGGCCGACCACTGCGCGGTGGTGGCGGACTGGTCCGAAGACACCATCGTGGAGGTGGCGGCGCATTACGCGGAGCAGCCGTTCCAGTCGGCGGACCAGTCCTGGGATGCGGCCCGGGCGGAAGCCGGCGCGGCCATCCATGACGCCAACTGTGCGCGCTGCCACGCCGATGGAGGTGGCGATCCGGCGGACGATGCGGGTATTCTCGCCGGGCAATGGAAGCCCTACCTGGTGCGTACGATGAAGGACTATCGGGCCGGGCTGCGCTTTCAGC
>PUOZ01000197.1 GCA_003553165.1 Thioalkalivibrio sp. | reverse complement strand
CGGCTGGCGGCCGATCAGCGCATCCAGCATGCCGAGCAGCCGCCCGGACTCCAAAGGCTTCGTCAGATAGCGGCTTGCCCCTGCACGAAAGGCGGACAGCCGCGCCTGCATGTCGTCGCGCACCGAAACGAAGACCGCGGGTGGGCAGCGTTTCTTGTCGGCCTTGAGTTTGGCCAGCAGTTCCGCACCGGCGTCACGACCGTCGGGAAGGATCATGTCGAAGACAACGGCGTCCGGAAATTCGGCATCTTTGCCCCTAAAGGCAGATTGGAATTCGGTCGCACTGGGCAATACCCTTACCCGGTAGCCCTCATCGCGCAGTATCTGGCCCAGATGCTCGGCCTGTCTGGCATCGTCTTCCACAAGGTAGACAAGCGGTGCATGCTTGAGACGCGGGATATCCGCCGGCACGCTCAGACTGGGGGCATCAGCGTGCAAACCGCTTTGCACCAATTGTTCGATACGATCCAGCTCCGCGTCGACGCCCTGCCAGGCTGCCCCATCAGGCGCCGTCTCCGAATGGATCATCGTCAGCAGCCGGTTCCCCAGTTGCCGCGCAGCGGCGGATACCGGCTGAAAACCAAAGGCGCCCGCCGCACCGGTCAAGCCATGCAACAGCTGGTGCAGCGACTCCACCTCGTCGGCTTGCCACTTGCCCAGGCTGACCTTTTGATATTGGGTCCGAAGCGCCTCCATGCGAGCGGGCAGTGAAGCTGCAAACTGACGTTGCAGTTCCTGCATGGCATCGGTAGCGGTCGTCATATCGAAAAACATCCCCTGGTTATTGTCGGGCGCACGCCTGGTGGCCGCTCTTCGACACCCCCCAGAACCCGGTATATTATCGATATGTTATAGCAGGCCTCGTGCGCCTTAACGAACCCGGCGGAAGACGCTGCGAGGGTGATGGTCCAGGCGTAGCCATGACTTTCACGTTAACCCGAGTGGTATGCGGTGAACCGGTTGCGCCCCTCACGCTTGCTCCGGTAGAGCGCGTCGTCGGCCCCGGCAATCAGCTTCTGGTAATCGTCGACAGCCGGATCGTTTCCGGCGATTCCCAGGCTCACCGTCACGCGGATGGCCTGACCTTCATACGCGAACGAAAGGGCCTCCATTCCGGCGCGAATCCGCTCGGCCAGTACGCAGGCCCCGGCAACCTCACAATCGGTCGCGATCACCCCGAATTCCTCGCCTCCGTAGCGACCGGCGATATCGGTCTCGCGCAGGATCGCGCGTAGACGCTCGCCCACCCCCCGCAGAACCTCGTCCCCCGCCAGGTGCCCGAAGGTGTCGTTGATGACCTTGAAGTGATCGAGATCGAAAATGATCAGGGCGAGCGGCGCGCCACTGCGGAGACTGCGCTTGAATTCTCCCGCCAGACAGTGCTCCCAGTAGCCCCGATTGAAAAGGCCCGTCAGGCCGTCGAGACGGCTGCTTTGCGCGAGCTGCTCCTTGGCCAGCTCCAGCGCCCGATGCGCCATCGCCAGATCGGTCACGTCCTGCAGCGTCACGACGACCGTCTCGACCTCGCCTTCGGCGTTGCGACACGGACTGAAGGTGCAGTTCTGGTACATGTGCTCCACCCCGCCGGTAACCGGCCGGTTGTGGTGGAAGCGGAGCAGGTAGGGACGCTGCTCCCAAGCAGTAAAGGAACGATTGCGCAGCACAAACACCGTCTCCACCTTTTTTCGGAGCCAGCGCTCGGGCAGCTCCGGAAACCGCTCGGTCAGGCGGTGGCCGACGATCTCGATGGCTGGCATGCCGCTGTTGGCCGCCATGAAGTTGTTCCAGAAGAGCACTTCGAGTTCCCGATTCAGCACGAACACGCCGGTATCGAGGCGGTCGACCAAGTCTCGAAGGGCTGCTTCGGACAACTCCGTCACTCAGAGATCTTCCAGCTGCTGGTCCAGTTTCCCTGCCAGGAGCGAGATCGCACTGTCGGGCATGAGCAGCAACAGGTCGCAATGGAACGAGCGATTCTCGAGGCGATAGTTGATCTGGACCGACAATGCGCGCTCCCACTGCAGGCGATCCTGCTCTAGCGTCGCCGCGACCCGCTTCCCCTCGCCCAGAATCGAGGGTGCGCTGTAGAAGAGTTCTTCGCCGAGTTGATCCGCGATTCCGGTCAGACAGGCACCGTTGAGTACATTGGAGATGTCCAGCAGCAGTTCGTGCTCCGCAGCCCCCTCCATGTCCTCGTCATAGTCGAGAAGATCGGCCAGTTCCCGGAAACTCGAGTCTCCGAACACGATCAGCGCCTCTCCACGCAGCCCATCCTTACCCCTCCCGTCCTGGAAGGCCTGACGGGTCGCCGACACGCAGCCCTGGCCCACCAGACGACGCACGTCTGCAGGGGAGAGGATCCCGATCTTGGGAACCGAAAGGGTCACGAATACGCCCAGCAGACGTGCAAGCGAATCCCCAGCCTGACCCATCGCCACGTTGACGATTTCCTGCAGGCAGTCGCACTGATCCTCGGACAACTGGAGCGGCTCGTTCATATCAGCCCGTATCCCCGCAGAACCTCCATCAGCTTCTCGCCATTGATCGGCTTCTTGATGAAAGCGGCCGCACCCTCCTTCATGACCCGTGTGTGCGCTTCCGGCTGAATGTCTGCGGAGATGACGATGACAAAGCACTTCAGGCCTTCTTCCCGGATCTTCTGCAGCACCTCGTATCCGTCCATCTCCGGCATCGTCAGGTCCAGAAAGACGACTTCTCCCCTCCCTTCCCGAATGGCCTGCAGCCCCTCCCGACCGTTGGTGGCAAAACTGACATCCACCTCCCAGGATGCAGGCAGTGCCTTTCGCAGCTGCTTGCGGGCCATGTTCGAATCATCGCAAATCAACAATGGAATCGGCATCGATCAGTCAGATCTCATTACATGGGCATCAATGGGCTTCCTGATCATCACGGAAGCTTCGCGGGCCATCCTGTCATGGACAACGCACTCTCCACATTGGCCTTCCCCCGCAGGAGACGAGCCCTCTCACCGATCAGGCGCCGGGAAACCCATCGGCCAAGGGCTGGCCTCCACCAGCGGCGCCCCTGAAAAAACACGAATCTGGCCACCTGCGGAGCTTGCGTGACAAGCAGGACGGGCTTGGAGTATAGCGGAACACGGACCCTCAATCTCGCGCGGATCCACCTCCTGTCGGACAATCCCGGT
>PUOZ01000339.1 GCA_003553165.1 Thioalkalivibrio sp. | reverse complement strand
TCCTTGTGCGCGAGTTCCAGAACAGTCGGTGGCCCCTCAGGGTCGGCTAGATACGCCGATGGCCGGTCGCAGCGGTGGCCAGCCCGGAACGGTCGGATCCGGACGATCAACGATCGGCGGGCGACCCTCTTCTCGCGCGGGACGGCGGATGGCCACCGGGGGACGGGAACATTACCCCTGCGCCGGGGCCCAACGGATACCGTGAACCGACCCGACAACCACACAGACGAAAGACTCCAGCTTCCGCGAGCGGTGCCCGCGGAGCCTGAGATTTCGGTGATCGTCCCGGCCTGGAACGAAGCCGACGAACTGCCGCGGACCCTGCCGGTGCTGCAACGTGCGCTGGACGAGCTGGGACTGGCCGCCGAGATCGTCGTGGTCGACAACGCCTCGACCGACGGCACGGCCGAAATCGCCCGCGCACACGGCGCGCACTTGGTGCTTGAGCCCGAACGGCATATCGCGCGCGTGCGAAACGCTGGAGCTGCCGCCGCGCGCGGGCGGTTCCTGATCTTCGTCGATGCCGACACCCGCCCCAGCGCGGAACTGCTGCGCGCCAGTCTTTCCCTGCTCGACTCGGGCACGGTCTGCGGGGGTGGTGCGCGGATTGTGTTCGAGACGCCCGACCGGATCCTTTACCGCTGGGGCACCGTGTTCTGGAACGCGATCGCGCTCCGGCTGAACCTCGCGGCCGGATGCTACGTGTTCGCAACCCGAGAAGCCTTCGCGGCGACGGGCGGTTTCGGCGAACAGGTGTATGCGGGCGAAGAGGTCCTGTTCTCCTTGCGGATGCAACGCTGGGGCCGGCGGCATGGCAAGCGCTTCCGCATACTGCGCGAACCGCGGGTGCAGACCTCAGCACGCAAGGCGGAGTGGTTCTCGCTGTGGCAGCACCTTGCGCTGCTGACGCTGCTCGCACTGTTCCCGTTCGCCCTGCGCTCCCGGCGGCTGTGCGGCTTCTGGTACCGTCGCCCCGGGGCCGTGTCCAATGGCGGGCGCACTCGGCAAGCACTCCATCCGCCGCCATGCGCTGACCAGGCGGCAGCCCCCGCCACTGGCGGAGATAGCCCTCCGCCGGGATCACCAGCAACCCGGCATAACGCGCATTCCGAAACCCCGGGTCAACCGGACCCACCCCCACGGGCTCTTCGCGCCGAACGGAAACCTTTGCGCGATGATCAGAGGAGTAGCCTGCAACCAACTTGTTCGTCGGACCCAGAGCATGAAACAGCCAGCCGACAACCCGCGGCGCCCCGTCGAGCCACCCGGTCTTGAACGCATCATCTGGCGTAAGTTGCCGCATGCGGCGATTGCCAGCACCCTGATTCCGCTTCTGTTCTATCTTTACGTGCTGTATTACCCCGTGCCCGACGGCGGCAGCGTGGAGAAAACCGTGATATCGGCCGGCATTGTGGCCATCGCCATTGCTGTGACACTGAATGGCTGCAACCGAACTGCAACGGATGAACTCAGCCGAACCTGCTTGGGCGGAAGACACCGGCGCCTTGCTCGGCTGCGGCTCCTCCGGATGATTCTGTGATTTATAGGGTGTCGAAAGCGGATGAAAATCGCGATTATCGGAGCCGGCATGGCCGGCCTGAGTGCTGCCAGCCGGCTGCGCGAAGCCGGGGCGGATTGCACGGTCTTCGAGAAAAGCCGGGGCCTCGGCGGACGCATGGCGACGCGCCGCGTCGGTTCGCTTCAGTTCGACCATGGCGCGCAATACTTGACGGCTCGAGGCGCGCGTTTTCAATCCCGCGTGGCGCGCTGGCAGGCCGAAGGCAGCGTAGCGGAATGGTTGCCTGGGAAATGGGTCGGAACACCAGGCATGACGGCGCCGGCCCGGGCACTCGCAGCGGAGCTCCGAGTGCTCCGGGAGTGCCGGGTAACCGGGCTTGTTGGCGGACCCGGATACTGGCGACTTGTCTCGGACACCGCGCCGTCCAGCATGATCGCCCGGGAATCGTTTGACGCAGTGATCATGGCCATTCCAGGTCCCCAGATCGACCCGTTGGCCGCTTCGGCCGGAATCCGGTTCGCCGAGTTGGCACGCGTCCAATACGCGCCCTGCCTGACCCTGATGCTGGCCTTCGACCAGCCCACCGAGTTGCACGAACCGTCTTTCAGCCCGAGCCACGGTCCGGTCGCGTGGATGGCACGAAACGACAGCAAACCCGGCCGAGACAATGCGCCGAAGACAATCGTCGTGCACGCGGCACCCGCGTGGTCCCGAGCGCATATCGACGCCTCTGCAAAGACCGCGGCGGACGCCCTGCTCACGAGCGTGCGTCCACAGATTGGCAATGCCGAGCCGGTCTTTCGGATGGTCCACCGGTGGCTGTACGCTCGGGTGGAGCAGACCGCCGGAATCCCGTTCCTCTGGGACCCGGCCCAGCAGGTGGGTGCCTGCGGCGACTGGGCGGGTGGCCCCCGCGTGGAATGTGCATTCGACAGTGGAGAGGCACTGGCCGCCAAGATCATCGAAAGGTTCGCCTGAACCAGGCGTCCTGAAAAGATCTGAGGATGACACCCGGGATGAACGCCCGCAACGACGAGCACCTGATCCTGCTTCCCCCAAGGCGCGGCGAGGCGCGCAGGACAGTTCGACACCCTGCTCGCGGCCGCCGAGGCCGCCGGTCTGAAGGACGCGTTGTCCGTGCAGGGACCGTTTACGGTTTTCGCGCCGACTGACGAGGCATTTGCAGCGCTTCCGGAAGGCACGTTGGAGAGTCTGTTGCAGCCTGAGAACCGATCCGAGCTAGAACGCCTGCTGCAGCATCACATCGTCGCCGGCCGTCTTCCCGCCGAGGAAGTACTCGCCGCAGAATCCCTGGAGACCCTCGCCGGCACGACGCTGCAAGTCACCCTGGATGGTGAGCAGCCGCGAGTCGGCGCTGTGGACATCACGGCAACCAACGTGATGGCCGGCAACGGGGTGATCCACGTGATCGATGCGGTGCTGATACCCTGAGTCGTCAGCCCGCCCGATTGATGTACTGCGTGCGGCTACTGTCTGCGACGTTCGACAGTGGCCGCATTCTCCCCAGATCGGGCAACGCCTGATCGGAACCCGACAGACCCGGTAATGTCTGACTCGCCATGAATTCTCTGGGTACTTCCTATCGCGCGTTCGTGGTCGGCGCCACTGGCGGTTTGGGAGAGGCCTTCT
>PUOZ01000111.1 GCA_003553165.1 Thioalkalivibrio sp. | reverse complement strand
CTTTTATTTCAACTGGCTGCTGGAAATCCAGCCGGATTTCCAGCAGCCCTTCGAGCCCAGCCATGCGGCCATGCGGTCGCTGGAAATCTCGCGCGAGCTGCAGCCGCACCAGCTCGCGGCTAACCTGCGTCGGGCCTTCTCCGGTGTCGTCTCGGGCAACGTCAAGCCCCAGGGCGTCCGCGCCATCCGTGAGCACGGCCCCTTCGAGATTCGCGGCGAACCCGACATCATGGAAGCCCTCGACCAGCTCCTGCGTCGATTCGTCGGCCAGAACCGCATGAAACTCCCCGGCGGCGCGGCCTACGAGCCTTGTTATCGGATTGTCAGCTAAAGGATGGGAAATCCAAGCGGCGGTTGCATGGCTCTATGACCGGCGGCATCGACAGGAGCGCTCAGGCGAATATCTGCACCGCTCCCCCAAGAGGCCGGTTATGGCTGTCGGACGGGTGCGGACCCTCTTCCGCTCCGATTAGGGCCGAGCACTGCTGCGGTCGCTGATGGCCAGGTGGCATTCACGGTGTCGTGGAAGGTCCGCATCTGGAGGGCCCCCGATTGTGAGCGTATGGATGCTATCAGACGTTACGCGAACTTCGCGTCTCATAAAATGGGGTCGTTTCCCCACCGCATGAGCCCTACCGGTGTTTTTACCTAGGTGGTTGCCTGCCTTTCCTTGCAGAGCTCTCGGAGGTTGAAATACCGACCCGACGCTCTGGAGCAGGGGCGGACGGATAACATCTGCATTCTGTATGCAAGCCACCAGGCTGCTGAAACGAGCGGGATGCCGGAGTCCCCCATATGGTTCGAAGGAGAATAGAAATGGCTTCCACCGATACCAACTCCAAAGAAGTGATCGACGTTCTGAATGATTTAATTGAGACCAGCAAGGATGGCGAAGAGGGCTTCAAGGAGTGCGCCGAGAATGTCGAGCGCTCGTATCTCAAGACCTTGTTGAAGGAACGCGCCAGGGAGTGCAAAACGGCCGCCACGGAGTTGCAGACCATCGTGCAGCGTCTGGGTGGCACGCCGGAGGATGACGCCAGTGCGACGGGCAGCCTGCATCGGCGCTGGACCGACCTGAAGGCCACGCTGACTGGCAATAGCGAGCAAGCCGTTCTCGACGAGTGCGAGCGGGGCGAGGACGTGGCGAAGGAGAGCTACAAGGAAGCCCTGGAAAATCAGGCCTTGCCGCCCGACATCCGGGCCGTGGTGGAACGCCAGTATAAGGGCGTGCTACGCAATCATGATCAGGTCAAGGCCCTGCGGGATGCCGAGAGGGCACGCTAAAGAAGACGGGGCGAACGGATCACGCGGCCGGGCCTGGTCCTGCCGGCCCGGGCGCTATGTCCGCTGCCCTGGCAGCACCGATTGACGTCATCGAACCGCCTTTTGCACGTAACGACACGGTCTCGGCAGCGAGCCAGTATGGGTGCACTTCTCAATCACGATTGGAGTTTGCCATGGCCAGCATCCCGAATAGACGCCGTGCGGCGTCCCGGATGGTCGTCTGCTGGTGGAACGGAGTACCATCATGATGCTACATCACCTGGCCAACCTCTGGGGCTACCCGGTCAGCCTTACGGAAGTGGATCCGAAGTCTGAGCATGCGCTGAACACCTATGAGGATGTAGACCCGGAGCTGCGCCTTGCCTGAAGAGGGCTTCAGCGTAAAGGCGCGGAGACGCAAGGGAATACGAAGATTGCCATGACGGCAATCTAGTGGCCAAAGCGCGCCAGGTCCTTGAGTTCGTTGCCCACCGCCTGGACGAGACTGTTCCGCATCAGCAGTTCGGACGCGGACCGCAGCCTCCGGTTGAAGCGCACCGAAATCCCGTCTGGCCAACGCTCGACTACCTTGCCTATGTTGTGGCTCTCCCCGTCAGGGGTTCCCGGATCCTGGAATATGACCTCGACCTCGTTTCCCCGTAGCGGGCCGGTGAACTCCAGAAATACGCCGTCTTCGCTCAAGGTTCGGGTCTTCACCCTGACCGGGGCCCGCTGGCCGACGATCAGCCAGACATCGATGCGCACAAAGATACCCTCATCATCGGACCGGCTCATCGTGAATACCTCCTCCAAGGAGCTGCCGCCCACGGCGAAATCCACGGCCGTGAGCGTCGAAGTTCGCTGTGTGAAAGACTAGGTGATCCGGCCAGGGCGGAACAGGCGGAGGACGGCCTAGGTAGGGGTACCCAGGAGCGCGGGCCGGAGGAGCGGAGGGCGGGCGTGACCGCTCCCTTCTTCTACGCGGTTGGTCGGAGTTTTTGGCCCGACACCAGGGGGTCCAATTCGACCGGTGCCCATTTTCGCTTGTCCCGAGATTGTCCCGGAACCTGGGAGGGCTCAACGAAAAAAGGACCAGAAGCCGTAAGCTGCTGATCCTTCGAGTGATTTTTGGCGCGCCCGGAAGGATTCGAACCTCCGACCACCTGGTTCGTAGCCAGGTACTCTATCCAGCTGAGCTACGGGCGCGTTGTTGCAGGCGCGCATTATCTCGGTCTGTGCACGCTGATGCAAGTCCGGCATAACACCCGGTGCGCTGCGCTTTCCCGCCGCGGGCGGCGAGGGCGAGTGCTCAACTGCCGGGCTGGACCGGTACCGGTCCGTACGGCGAATTGCGAACGCGGTCGTGCTCGTGCATCCGGTAATGGACGAAGTCGCCCATCTCACGAAAGTGCAGGAAGGGGTTCCCCTGGGACTCTTCCTCCAGGGTGGAGGTGGGTTTCACCGAGTAATTGTGTCCCGGGTGGATGCAGGTGTGCCGGGGTAGCCCGGTGCGCAGATCCTTCAGGGTGTGGAACATCTGTTCGGGATCGCCGCCGGCGAGGTCGCAACGACCGCAGCCGAAGACGAACAGGGTGTCGCCGGTGATCAGATCGTCGCCCGCGGGAAGATGGAAACAGGCGGAGCCGGGCGTGTGGCCGGGCGTGTGCAGGAACAGGATCTCGGTGTCGCCCAGCTTCATGCGATCGCCGCCGTGGTGCAATTCCGGTTTCGCCAGGGTTCGGCCCCAGAAGTCGGCTTCCGGTTTCAGGAGGTGCAGACGTGCCGTGGGGGCCGACTCCAGCACCCGCTCGATCCCGTTGATGTGATCGTGGTGGCTGTGGGTCAGCAAAAGGTCGGTGATCGTCAGGCCTTTCTTCTCGACGAGGGCAAGGATGTCCTCCGGCTCCCAG
>PUOZ01000052.1 GCA_003553165.1 Thioalkalivibrio sp. | reverse complement strand
TCCAGCCCGGCATCTTCTGGCTCAGTGAACGATCGCGGCCGTCTTCCAGCAGGCAGGCGATGCGGGCATGCAGCACGTCCATGCCCTTGCGCCGGAATGCGTCCTGCAATGCACGCAAAGAGGGCAGGACGGTCTCCCGCATGCGTCGATGGAAGGCGTCCCAGCGTGCCCGCTCGACCGGGTCGTCGTGCAATGCGAGGCCGTAGTTCTGCACGTCGATGCAGAGGAGCGCCGTCTCCTCCGGCCTCAGGTCCAGGTCGTCCGGTTCTGGCGCATAAGCATAATAGAAGGAGCGGTAAGCAGTCTTCCAGTTCATCGGGATCTCTCCTAACGGGCGCCTGCGGGGTTCTGTCATGGGCGGATCCGTCGCCGGGCTGATTCGTTGCCGCGGGTGTTTCCGTACTTGCGTCCCGTCAGAACATGCAGGAAGTATGCCTGTCCCTTACGCCGGACCGGTTGTGCGGATTGCGGTTGAGGGTGCCGAGTGGGTCAGCGCCGGACAGGCGGAACAGCGATGATCACGGGGCCAATTGCACCCCACCGCAAGCTGACGGAAGATCGGTGCAACATGAAGCGCACGCCGATTATAGATGCTGGTGGGACTGCTGCCGAAAACGCAGGCGCTCCAGCAAGACGCCCCCGATTCATTGGGAGTGGTGCAGGAACGTGAACTACATCAGCCGGCACTGGCGCGGCGAGCTCAGTCTTCCCGTCGCCTTCTGGGTCAACTTCGTTGCGCTCAACCTGTTGCTGCTGGTCCTGCGGCCGGTGGCGGAGCAGGTGCTGGTCGCGATGGCCCTGGATGACGACCCTCGATTCATGGCACGGGTGGCGCTTCTGCACGTCGCCTTCGTTTACGGACTGATTTACCCCTGGCAGATCGTCGGGACCTGGCGCTCCGCCGGCCGCTGGCTCGTTCAGCGGCAACGCCGGCTGTGGCCAGTGGCGGGGCGCGCGGTGGTCGTGGTGAGCCTTGCCGGAACCCTCGTGACGCTGGCGGCGGGGGCGCCGGTGTACCGGGACGTTATCGCCATCGCGGTCGCCCCGGACCGGTACGCGAACTACTCGGTGAAGCGTATCGGCGACGGGTCGCTGGTCCATTTCCAGGGCTATCTCGGCTACGGTGCTGCACGGGATCTGCGCCGGGTGCTCGCCTCGGGTCCGGAGGTGCACGGAATCATCCTGGACAGTTCGGGCGGTTGGATCGCATCGGGGCGCAGTCTGGGCCGCGTGATCCAGGAGAGCGGCCTGAACACGTATTCCTTTGACGGCTGCCATTCCGCCTGTGCCACCGCGTTTATCGCGGGCAGTAACCGGTACCTGGCGGACGAGGCCCGGCTGGGTTTCCACCAGTACGCGGTCCCCTTTGGCGGGCTTGAGCCCTACTCGAACATGTGGCTGGAGCAGCAGCGCGATCTCCAGTACTTCCGCAGCCAGGGCGTAAGCCCAAGATTCCTCGCGCGCCTGTTCCAAGCGGAGCACGGAGAGGCCTGGTACCCGACACAGCGGGAACTGATGGCGGCGCAGGTCATCACCGGTGTCGTCCGTTCCGAGGAGGTGCTGTTCGGCGTGGACGCGGGTGCCCGGAGCCAGAAGAAGGGGCTCGGCATTGCCGATGAGTGAAGGGCCGGATACGCGGATAGCCATGAGTTGACCTGATTGCCACGCAAGCTCCGCAGACCGATCAGATTGGCGCTGTTTCAAGGGGAAACCCCTGTGGGAGGCCAGCCTCTGGACGAGGGGTTTCCGCCGTTCAGTCGCCGAGAGGGCTCGCCTCCTACAAGGGACGGCTGTGCGGTGAGCCTGTCGCGTCATTGTCCTCAAGGGAGCCGCAGGTCTTGTCCCGTGTTCTGCCAGGGCGTCAACGCTTCTGCGGTCGGGTCCATCGTGCGAAGAGCAGGCCTCCGAGCGCACCGGCCAGCGCCAGCGCCAGGATGCCCGTGCCGAAGCGCGCAGCCCCGATCACGGTCGCGGGCAGGATCCAGTTCATCAGTAACAAGGCCGCGGCGATGCCAGTACCGGCAGCGAGGGTGTGCAATGGCGTGCGGGCCCGCGGCCGACGGCGCGCGAGGAACCCGCTCACGGCCAGGGCGATCAGCAACGCGGCGGCGACCAGCAGGGCGTAGGTCGGCGCGAAGTGGATGAGATCGTGAAGGGTCGTGTCCAGCCGCAGGTTCCAGGGGACCGGCGCACCGAGCTCGCGGATCATCGCCAGGTTGAACTGGGTCTGGACGATGGAACCGGTCATCGCCGCCACCGCCACGGCCCCGATCCATGCCACCAGGTTTCTCATCCATCGCATCGCAGTAAGCTCCCGTGGTTGGCCAGGGCTCCGGCAGGCCGGGATTCCCAGCAGGCACCTTTGCTATTCTTGCAGTCGCGCCCATCGAATTCATCCCCGCCATGCCATTGCTCCGCATTTTTTCCGGATTGCCGCTCCTCCTGTCGCTCCTGCTGGGAAGTGTCCAGGCAGCGGACTACCGCATCGAGACCCTGGCTTCGGGCCTGGAACATCCCTGGTCGCTCGCCTTTCTGCCCGATGGCCGCATCCTGGTGACCGAGCGTGCGGGCCGTCTGCGCGTAATCGAAGAGGGGCGCCTGCGGGATGAGCCGGTCAGCGGGGTGCCGGATTCGTTCGTGCGCAGCCAGGGCGGGCTGTTCGAGGTGCTCCCCGCCCCGGATTTCGCGGACAGCGGGTTGATCTACCTGTCGCAGGCGCACGGTACCGCGGCGGCGAATACCACGCGGTTGCTGCGGGGTCGGTTCGATGGCATGGCGCTGATGGACGTCGAGGTGCTGTTCGAGGCACGGCCCACCCGATCCACGCCCGTGCACTTCGGGGGGCGCATGGCCTTTCTGGCGGACGGTACGCTGGTGCTGGGGCTGGGTGACGCATTCGACGATCGCGAGGATGCGCAACGGCTGGACAGTCATACCGGAAGCATCGTGCGGCTGCATGCGGACGGGCGGGTCCCCGCCGACAACCCATTCGTCGGCCGGAACGACGCCCTTCCCGAGATCTACAGCTATGGGCACCGCAACGTGCAGGGGTTGTTCCCCGATGCCGAGCATGACGTGCTGTGGTCGCATGAACACGGGCCGCGCGGTGGCGATGAGTTGAACATCATCGAGCCCGGGGCCAATTACGGCTGGCCGGTCGTGAGCCACGGCATCGATTATTC
>PUOZ01000298.1 GCA_003553165.1 Thioalkalivibrio sp. | reverse complement strand
GGGTCTTATCCATGCTCAACTACCCGCTGATCCCAGATCAGCACCCCGGGAGGACCGCCACTGAGGCTATCCTGACACCGTGGGCCCCGTGCGGCCAACGGTAACCCGTTCACATGGGAGCCGAACTATACCCCAACCAAGCGCACGGCGCAAAGAATCGCAGGCGGTGCATCGGCCGTGGACCATGTCGCGGCCGTAACCGTGACTCTCACGCTGACACCTTGTTCCAAAAACAAAAACAAAAAACCCGCATCTTCGTTCGATGCGGGTTCTGTGTTACTGAGTTGGTAGCGGGGGCAGGATTTGAACCTGCGACCTTCGGGTTATGAGCCCGACGAGCTGCCAGACTGCTCCACCCCGCATCCGAGGAGCGAGACTATACCAAAGAGGCCCCCATGCCGCAAGGGCATCCGACGGCCGACTCTCTCAGGAGCGCGTGGGATGCACATCTCCATGGGAAGCGAGGCAGACGCGATCACGACCCGCGTGCTTCGCGGCGTACAGTGCCCGATCGGCGGCCGTCACCAGGGCATTCGCATCGTCCATCTCCGTCTCCCTGGAGGCCACGCCAATGCTGATGGTGACGCTAACCTTGCGCTCGCCATCCCCAAGGCTCAGCGAGCGAACCACCCGACACATCCGCTCGGCCGCGACCACCACGGGGCGTACATCCGCGTTTCGGCAAATGACGAGGAACTCCTCCCCACCCATCCGGCATACATGGTCATCCGCGCGCGCCGCAGCCTTGAGGGCCTTGGCAACCTCGATCAGGACCCGGTCCCCCACGGCATGACCATGGTCGTCATTGATGCTCTTGAAGCGATCGACGTCGATGAGCATGACGGTCAGAGGCTGTCCGCTGCGCTCGGCAGCGCTCCAGGCCCCGGACAGGGCGTCCACGCCGGCGCGACGATTGGGCAGGCCGGTCAGGACGTCGGTGAGGGCTGCGTGCTCGAGCCTGCGGTTGGTGATCGCCAGTTCGGCGGCGAATTGCCTGAGCTGCGTCCGGTCCCGTTCCCATGCCTCCAGCAGCAGCACATGATGCGCCGCCGCCCGCATCCGGGCGCGCAGGGCATACACGCTGACCGGCTTGAGCAGATAATCGTCCACGCCTGCGGCAAAGGCCTCGGCCAGCCTTCCGTCGGTCTCACCGTCGATCAGAATGAGCAGATAGATGGGCTTGCCCCAGTCCGTCGCCCTGAGGGCACGGCAGAGCGAGAGCCCTGCATCATCTGACAGCATGCCGTCAATCAGGATCACCTGCGGCTGCACTTCGAGCGCAATCCCGAGACCCTCGTCCCGGCTCCCTGCCGAGTACACGGTATGGCCCAGACGCGACAGCATCCCGTTCAGCAACATGCGCCCGGACGAATCATCTTCGACCACCAGCACGCGGAACGACGGGGAATCGGATGCCACCCCGGGCTTCGGGGCAGCCGCTGCCCTCGACAGTTTCGCAAACGGATGTAGGAATCGCACCGGAACCTGGAGCATCTCGCTCCACTCGCGCCATTCCGCCACGGTACGGTCGACCAGGCTCCCCAGGCCGTCGGCGTCGAGGCCGATCCTGCCGCCCAGAAACATGAGTTCGCTGATCCTGTCGCCACGATCCGTCTCTGCTGCCAGGCCAAGATCCGCGATACGCCCGGCGAGGAAGAACAGGTGCACCATCGCGTGCGGTCGGGACCCCTCCACGAAATCCGACTCCTCCGGTCGCTCGTGGTAGTAAATGGGTTCCGCCAGTGCCTTGGGTATGCCGTAGTCGCTCATCAACTCGGCGGTGCACTCGTTGTGGTCGATCTGAAGGAATTCGCGCTCCAGCGCCACCAGCGTGTCGTCACCACGCGCTGCCCTGTGCAACACATCGCTGTATTCGGTGGGGTATGCCGTCGCCAGAGCCAGGGATCCGACCTGGGCCAGCAACCCACAAGCGAAAAGATCGTCCGGCGACGCCGAGCGGCCCAGCACGCCGAGTTCCCTCGCCGCAAGGGCCATCAGGAGGGAGCGGGACCAGAAGTCCTCGTAGTTGAAGGCCTGACAGGGGCCGTCGCGATACTGGTCCACCAGCGAAAAGCCCAGGGTCACCTGCCGTACCGTGCGCAGCCCGAGCCGAACGACGGCCTCGCGCACCGATGCCAGCGCCCGCCCCGCCCGGGCGGCGGAGTTGGCCAAGCGCAGCAGGCGGCCGGACAGGGCTGGATCGGTCTGCACGACATTGGCCACCGCATCCATGCTGGCGTCCTCCCTGCCACAGACCTCCATCACCGCGAATGCCACCCCTTTCGGGCTGGGAAGCTGGCCGCTGTTTCGCAACTGTTCGATCGCCATGTGGCTTGTCTGTCCCGAATCCTAGGTAACAAGCCTAGCAGCCTGTCGTGCACAAGACACGCTACGCACTGACCGCCCCCCGTAGGTAGGAGATCCCTCCCGCCGAGCCGGCGCAGCCCTCCCGGGGCTGAGAAGACGCTAGCCGGCGATGGCGTAGTGAGTGAGCGTCAGCAGCAGACCGGGGAAGATGCCCAGTGCCAGCACGGCGAGACCGTTGATGCTGATCGCCGTTGCGAACACCCCGCCACGATCCGCGGGCGCGCGTTCCACGACCGGCTCGTCGAAGAACATCAGCTTCACCACGCGCAGGTAGTAGAAGGCGCCGATGATCGAGAAGATCACTGCGTACACGCCGAGCCAGACATAGCCGGCGCCGATCGCCGCCTGGATCACCGCAAGCTTGGCGAAGAAGCCGACCGTGGGCGGCACCCCGGCCATGGAGAACAGGAGCAGCAGCATCAGGAAGGCAAACCAGGGATTGCGTCGCGCCAGACCCTTGAAATCATCCAGCTGGTCGGCCTCGAAGCCGCGCCCCGACAGCAGGATGATCATGCCGAAGCCGCCGGCCGCGGTCAGGGCATAGACGATGATGTAGAACATCGCCGAGGCGTAGCCGGTGTCCGTGCCGGCCAGAATGCCCATGAACAGGAAACCGACGTGGGCAATGGTCGAATACGCGAGCATGCGTTTCAGGCTGGTCTGGGCGATCGCGATCACGTTACCCACCGTCAGGGACAACACCGCAAGCACCACCAGCATGTCGCCCCAGTCGCCGTGCAGCGGACCCAGCCCCTCGACCAGCAGGCGCATCAGCAGCGCGAAGCCGGCGATCTTCGGCGCGGTGGCGATGAACAGC
>PUOZ01000128.1 GCA_003553165.1 Thioalkalivibrio sp. | reverse complement strand
GGTCCTGGCGATCGCGCGTGGCGAATACCAGCCGAAGGCGGGTGAACCCAAAGTCTGGTTCACGTCCATGAAATCGCTGGCGGAAGTCCTGAGCGACGACAATCGCGCCCTGCTCAAGGTCATGACCGAAACGCGGCCGGAATCGATCTCTGCGCTGGCCAGGGCCACCGGCCGCGCACCGGGGAACCTCTCGCGTACGCTGAAGACGATGTCCCGTTACGGCATCGTCGATCTGAAGCGCGAAAGGAATCACGTGCGCCCCGTCGCCCGGGCCACGGAATTCCGGATCTTCGCGGCTTGATCGCGACCACCCCGCGGGGTCCCACCAAGCCAGGGATACGTCGTGAACGTCGCGGCTGTGGCCGCGCGCGCAGCAAGGACAAACCCCGGTCCTTGTTGGCTGACAACGCCAGGAATCCTGGATTCGTTGCCATCTTCGTGCTACATATGCGTTCTATATGTAGTGCGAAGGTGACACATGCCCACTCCTCACAATCCTCCCGCCGCCGTGCGTCGCGCACTGCGCAAGCTCGGGGCGGACATCCGCGATGCCCGCCGGCGTCGGCGGTTGCCGATGGCGATCGTGGCCGAGCGCGCGTTCACATCGCGATCGACGCTGCAGAAGGTCGAGGCGGGCGACACCAGAGTGAGCGTCGGCATTTATGCCAGCGTCCTCCAGGCACTCGGCCTGCTCGACGGCCTGAGCCAGATTGCCGACATTGGCAACGACCCCGTTGGACAGGCACTCGCCAGCGCCGAACTGCCCAAGCACGTGCACCTCAAGCGGACATCCGGATCGTCCCGCGATGACTGACTTCGAGGTGCACATCGACCTTGACGGTCGCACGCGCCCGGTCGGGCTGGCGAGAAGCAATCGCGTCCGAGGCACGGACACCATCGTCTTCGAATACGACAGCGCCTGGCTCCGCGACGCCGACCGGTTCTCGCTGGAGCCCGCCCTTGCCCTGACCCGCGGCGCCTTCGCGCCTCCGGCCGGACGGGCCACCTTCGGATCCATCGGTGACTCCGCGCCCGACACCTGGGGCCGTCGCCTGATGCAGCGTGCCGAACGCCGCCGCGCCGCGCGCGAAGGCCGCGCGGTCCGCACCCTCACGGAAACCGATTACCTGCTCGGCGTCACCGACGAGACCCGACTGGGTGCCCTGCGATTCCGCTGGGTCGGAGAAGAGGTCTTCCAGGCACCGGCTCGCGCCGGCGTTCCCGCCCTGATCGAGCTGGGCCGACTGCTCCAGATCACCGAGCGAATCCTCCGGGACGAGGAAACCGACGAAGACCTGCAACTCATCTTCGCGCCCGGCTCCTCTCTCGGCGGCGCAAGGCCGAAGGCATCGGTGATCGACCAGCACGGTCACCTTTCCATCGCCAAGTTTCCGAAGGAGACCGACGAGTACAGCATGGAAACCTGGGAGGAGATCGCGCTGCGGCTGGCCGATCAGTGCGGCATCGCCACCCCGCAGCATGCGCTGATCGAAGTGGCCGGCAAGGCCGTCCTGTTGTCGCGACGCTTCGACCGCGCCGGTGCGATCCGGATTCCCTTCCTGTCGGCGATGGCGATGATGGGCGCCAGGGACGGAGAGCGCGGCAGCTATCCCGAAATCGTCGACGCGCTCTCGCAGCATGGCGCGCAGGGGAAGACGGACGCCCAGGCACTCTATCGGCGCGTCGTCTTCAACGTGCTGATCTCCAATGTCGATGATCACCTGCGCAACCACGGCTTTCTGTGGGCCGGCAAGGCAGGATGGTCACTCTCCCCGGCCTACGACCTCAATCCGGTTCCGGCGGATCTCAAGGCGCGGGTGTTGACGACCAACATCGATCTCGACGAGGGGACCTGTTCGCTCGACCTGCTGGAGGCGGCAGCGGGCTTTTTCGGGCTCACGCTGGCACAGGCCCGCGCGATCATCAGGGACGTCGCAACCGTGACCGCGACCTGGAGAGAGACTGCCCGGGCGGTCGGCGCCCGCCCGATCGAGATCAACCGCATGGCCAGCGCCTTCGAACACGACGATCTCCAACAAGCGTTGGCGCTCTGACACGCTTCGCCACGACCGTTGGCGGATTCAGTCGCTCAAAGGTACTTCTTGAAGGTCGAGGCGGTGACCGCGGTCGCCAGCGCCGAAAGCACGGCGAACGGGAGGATCACGAAGTTCGGGTGCACCGAGACGGGCATCGCGAGGTACACCACCCAGGCCAGCACGATGCTCGGCCAGACCAGGCGTTTGGCGTGGTGGTAGAGAAAGCTTGATTCACGCCCCCCACCCCAGCGGCGCAGGTCGCGCTGGACCAGGCCGTCGACGACGGCGACCAACCCGAACAGCACGAACACCGGCATCGCCAGCGTCAGCACCCCGAGGCGCAGGGCAAAGACCTGGGTGATGTTCACCGCCGCGATCACGTGCTCGGCGATGTGGGCGAACAGGCCGCGCAGCCACAGCTGCAGCCGGTAGCCGTCCGGATCGGGCGGCTGATGCAGCCAGAGTCCGAACCGCTCGAGGCCGGTCACCTGGAACAGGTAGTGGTAGGACACCTCGGCGAACAGCCGCACGTAGGCAGCCGGATGCTCCGCCAGAAGCGACTGCGCGAAGTCCCGGTGCACGTAACCGATCTCGCGCTCGAGCATCCGGCGGCTGTGGTCCACGCCCTCCTGCGGCCACCACAGCCACATCCCCACCCACTCGGCCAGAACCGAAAACAGCCAGGCGGCGAACAGCCAGAATGCCAGCTTGGACAGTCCCGCCAGCGCCCGGCTGATCAGGCCCTGCTGCTGCACCGGGTGCCGCTTGGCCGTCTCGCGGTAGGCTTGGGTCATTACGTGAAGCGTTCATCATCAGGCGCCGGGCTTGCTCCGCCCGGTGCCGTGGGCGCAACGGCCGGCCCCTGGGCGGCCGGCCAGCCGGCCGCCATCGCCGGCGCCCGCGGCACCGGTTCGGTGATCCACCATTGGTCCCCGGTGGCATAGTCGCGACGCATCTCCTCCGCCACCTGGCCGAGCGACGCCGGCATCTCGGGATCGTGGCGGCTGTCCGGCAGCGGCATACGGACCTTCCACAGCTGGCCGCCCTCGATCAGCGCGAAGGCCTGGCCCTTGGGCAGGGTCACGAGGTCCGCCGGGGTCAGCAGCGGCACCTCGCTGACCGAGATGCGGTCCTCGTTGCGCGAGGTGAAGTGCTCG
>PUOZ01000117.1 GCA_003553165.1 Thioalkalivibrio sp. | reverse complement strand
GGTGTGGAACTGGATTTCCTCTGCGCGGACGGCGAAAAGCTCACTGTCTACACGACCCGCCCGGATACCCTGATGGGCGTCAGCTACCTGGCCCTGGCCCCGGAACACCCGATGGTGGGGCGTCTGATGGAAGCCGATCCGGATCTGGCAGCGTTTGTCGAGACCTGTCGCAACCGGGGTGTGGCCGAGGCCGATCTGGCCACGATGGAAAAGCTGGGGCGGCCGCTGGGCGTCCAGGCGCTGCACCCGCTGACCGGCGCCCAGGTTCCGGTCTGGGTCGCAAACTTCGTGCTGATGGAGTACGGCACCGGGGCGGTGATGTCGGTTCCGGCGCACGACGAGCGCGACCACGCCTTTGCCCGACAGTACGGGCTGCCGATCCTGCAGGTGATCGCGCCGATGGACGGCGGCGAATGGGACATCAACGAACGCGCCTACACCGAGCACGGGCGCCTGGTGGCCTCCGACGCCTTTAGCGGCCTGACGTCCCGGGAGGCGTTCACGGCGATCGCCGAGGCCCTGGAGGCGCGCGGACTCGGGCGCCGCCGCCGCAACTACCGCCTGCGCGACTGGGGCATCTCGCGGCAGCGTTACTGGGGTTGCCCGATTCCCGTGATTCACTGTGCCGACTGCGGCGCGGTGCCGGTGCCCGAGTCCGAACTGCCGGTGGTGCTGCCCGAGGACGTGGTTCCCGACGGTTCCGGGTCCCCGCTGGCGAAACTGGCGTCCTTCCACGCGGTCGGATGCCCGAAATGCGGCAGGCCCGCGCGGCGCGAGACCGACACCTTCGACACCTTCTTCGAGTCTTCGTGGTACTACGCCCGCTACTGCTCGGCCGACAACCGCGAGGCGATGCTCGATGCCCGCGCCGACCACTGGTTGCCAGTCGATCAGTACGTGGGCGGTGTCGAGCATGCGGTGCTGCACCTGCTCTATGCGCGTTTCTTCCACAAGCTGCTGCGCGACGAGGGCCTTCTGAACAGCGACGAGCCCTTCACCCGGCTCCTGACCCAGGGCATGGTGATCGCGCCGACCTTCTACCGGGAACGTGCCGATGGCGGTCGTGACTGGATCAATCCCGCCGACGTCGAGGTCAGCCGGACGGCCGATGGCGCGACCGAGGCGCGGGAACGCGCCAATGGGGAGCCGGTGCGGGTCGGCGGCATGGAGAAGATGTCCAAGTCCAAGAACAACGGCGTCGATCCGCAGGCGCTGATCGACCGCTACGGTGCCGATACCGCGCGCCTGTTTACCATGTTTGCCGCGCCGCCGGACCTGTCGCTGGAATGGTCGGATTCCGGGGTCGAGGGAGCGCATCGCTTTCTGAAGCGCCTGTGGCGGCAGGTGTACGAGTTCACCGGTTCGCAGAGCGCTGCCGTGCGCCCTGGTCCCGACACCCTGGGCGGTCCGGCGCGGGATCTGCGGCGCAAGCTGCACGAGACCATCGCCAAGGTCTCCGACGACATCGGCCGGCGTCAGACCTTCAACACGGCCATCGCCGCCAACATGGAGCTGTTGAACGAGATCGCCCGGTTGTCCGATTCCGATCCGGCGGCACCGGCCCTGCGGCGGGAATGCCTGAACGCAATCGTGCTGATGCTGGCGCCGATCGTCCCGCATGTCACCCAGGCGCTTTGGGAGACCCTCGGCCATGATGGCCTGGTCGCCGACGCCGCCTGGCCCGCCGTGGACACCGATGCCCTCGCGGTCGACGAAGTCACCCTGGCGGTTCAGGTCAATGGGAAGCTTCGGGGTCAGATCCGGGTCCCCTTCGACATGCCCCGGGAAGCGGTCGAAGCGGCTGCGCGCGCCGATGCCAATGTGCTTCGGCACCTGCAGGGGCAGACGGTGGTGAAGGTCATCGTTGTCCCCGGCCGGCTCGTGAACCTGGTGGCCAAGCCCTCGTGAATCCCGCACGGCGGCTCTTCGTCCTCCTGCCGGCGGTTCTCGCCTCCGGATGCGGCTTCGCGCTGCGCGGCGCACCGGATTGGCCGTCGGAACTGGATCCGATCCACATCGACGGACTCGGTGTCCGGGACCCCCTTTACCTGATGCTGGTGCAGAATCTGCGCGCGGGCGGCGCCGAGGTGCTGGATGCAGGCTCGCCGGAGGCGGCGGAACTGCGGGTGCTGTCCCTGAGCGAACAGCGGCGCGTCCTGTCGGTTACGGGCGCCGCGCGTGTCAGTGAATACGAACTGGTGCGGGTGCTGGATACCGAGCTCAGGCTGCCCGGAGAGGCGGAGCCACTGCCCCTGGGTCGCCTGGAGGCCAGCCGGATCTATGTCTTCGACGCAGCGTCGGTGCTCACCCGCAGCGAGCGGGAAGAGGAACTGGCGCGGGCGATGAACCGCGACCTGGTCCGGATGCTGGCTCTGCGTGTGCGGGCCACGATGCGTGGCCGGCAGGGCGGGACCGGCGATTGAGTCCGGCACCGACGATGGACGCTGCACGACTGGAGAGCGAACTGGCTCGTGGAATTCGGCCGGTTTACGTGATCCTCGGTGAGGAGCCGCTGCAGGGGCTGGAGGCGGCTGACGCGGTCCGTGCAGCCGCCCGTGCCTCCGGGTTTGCCGCACGAACGGTACTCGACCTCTCTGCGGCGGGCGACTGGAATGGCTTCGAGGCGGCGATCCGCGACCGTTCGCTGTTTGCCGAACGCGGACTGATCGACCTGCGCCTGCCCTCCGGAAAGCCCGGGAAGGCCGGGGCGGAGCATCTGAAGCGTTACGCGGAAAGGCCGGCATCGGACCTGGTGCTGCTGCTTCAGCTACCCCGGCCGGACAAGGACATGAGGCGGGCGGCCTGGTTCAAGGCGCTGGAACGTGCCGCGATCGTGGTGCACGCCCGCCCGGTCCCGCCCGCACGCCTCGGAGCCTGGATCCGCGAGCGACTGTCCCGGATGGGGATGACGATCCATGACGATGCGCTGGCACTGTTGGCCGCACGCGTGGAGGGCAATCTGCTGGCCGCGCGGCAGGAGGTGGAGAAACTGGCCCTTGCGGGTGTCACCGAGGTCGATGTCAAGATCCTGCAGCAGGGGCTGGCCGATATGGCCCGTTTCGACCTGTTCGAGCTGCCCTCCGCGGCGCTGTCCGGGCAGACGGCCCGCGCGCTGCGCATGCTGCGTGGGATGCTGGCGGAGGGGCAGCCGGAGCCGTTGATCCTCTGGGCGCTGAGCCGTGACATCCGGGCCCTGGCCCAGGCAGCGCAGCGGCGTGCTGCGGGCGAGGCGCCGGCGAACGTGGTGAAGGGTTTCTGGGGCACGGATGCGGGCGCCCTGCGCAGGGCGCTGGATCGGGTCGACGCGCCGGCGGCGCTCGCCCTGCTGGCGCGTGCGGCGCAGGTAGACCGGGTGATCAAGGGCCGGGAAATGGGCAACGCGGGCAGGCAGTTGCTAGACTTGGTCGCGGCCCTTTCGGGCCGCCCTCTGGAGGGTATGGAGAGAGAATTCGCATGAACGCCGTCAGTTTGCAGCCTGAAGCCATGGTCACGGACATCCCCGCCTATATGCAGACACTGGGCAGGGCTGCCCGCGCCGCGTCACGCGTTGTGGCCGAGGCGGAGTCGGGACGCAAGAATACGGCACTGATGGCCATTGCCGATGTGATCATCGGCCAACGCGGCGCGCTGGTCGAGGCGAACCGGCGCGACATCGAGGCCGGCCGGGCGCGCGGTCTGGACGACGCGATGCTGGATCGTCTGACCCTGAACGACGCCCGTATCGAGGCGATGGCCGAGGGTTGCCGCCAGGTCGCCGGCCTTCCGGATCCTGTGGGTGAGATCACCGGACTGGCCTATCGCCCCAGCGGGATCCAGGTCGGCCGCATGCGGGTGCCCCTGGGAGTGATCGGCATCATCTACGAGTCGCGTCCGAATGTGACCATCGACGCCGCCGCACTGTGCCTGAAGTCCGGCAACGCGACGATCCTGCGCGGTGGTTCCGAGGCCCTGCATTCCAATCAGGCGCTGGCGGAGATCATCCAGGCAGGTCTGGTGGCCTCGGGGCTGCCGCGGACCGCGGTGCAGATCGTCGCGACCACCGACCGCGCGGCCGTGGGCGAGTTGTTGCAGATGTCGGAGTACGTGGATGTCATCGTGCCGCGCGGCGGCAAGGGACTGATCGAACGTGTCAGTCGGGAGTCGCGGGTGCCGGTGATCAAGCATCTGGACGGCGTCTGCCATGTCTACATCGACGCGCAGGCGGATTCCGACAAGGCCTTCGCGGTGGCGGTGAACGCGAAGACCCAGCGCTACGGCACCTGCAACACCATGGAGACACTGCTGGTCCATGCCGCGCGCGCGGCCGAGATGCTGCCACGGCTGCAGGCCGCGTATGACCGGCACGGAGTGGAACTGCGCGGCTGCGAGCGCACCCGGGCGGTATTGCCGGACATCCAGGCCGCCGCCGAGAGTGACTGGTCGGAGGAGTACCTTGCCCCGGTGTTGGCGATCCGGGTCGTGGATTCCCTGGACGCCGCGATCGACCACGTCAACACCTATGGCTCGCAGCATACCGACAGCATCATCACCGAGGACTGGAGTGCAGCGCGCCGCTTCCTGCGCGCGGTGGACTCCAGTTCGGTGATGGTCAACGCCTCCACGCGTTTTGCGGACGGCTTCGAGTACGGTCTGGGTGCGGAGATCGGCATCAGCACCGACAAGCTGCACGCGCGGGGCCCGGTCGGCCTGGAGGGTCTGACGACCCAGAAGTACGTCGTCCTGGGGGATGGCCATGTCCGCAGTTGAGGGGTTCCCGCGATGATCCGCCCCTCGCCCGGGAGCACGGTCCCCGTGTCTCCTGGGCACCGTGGATCCAGGAGCAACACGGGCCCGTGATCGGCGTCCTTGGCGGCACCTTCGATCCCATCCACTTCGGGCATCTGCGTCCGGCACTCGAGGTGCACGAGTGTCTCGGGCTGCGTGAGCTGCGTTTCATCCCCAGTCATGTGCCGCCGCACCGTGGTGCTCCGGCGGCCGCTGCCCGACATCGGCTGGCCATGGTCGAGCGCGCGATCGCGGGCGTGCCGGGTTTCAGGGCCGACTCCCGGGAACTGAACCGTCCCGGGCCGTCCTATACCGTCGATACCCTGCACAGTCTCCGCGGCGAGATCGGATCGGATGGCCCGCTGGTGCTGATCATGGGCCTCGACGCCTTTGCCGGTCTGGACGCTTGGCATCGCTGGCGGGAGATCCCGGCATTGGCGCACGTCGTGGTCGCACACCGGCCCGGCAGCTCCGTTCCGCAGCACGCGGCCTACCTCGGACTGGCTCCCGCGACCGAGTCGCCTTCGGCACTGGCAGACAGGGCCTCCGGACTGGTTTTCTTCCAGTCGGTGACGCAGCTCGACATCTCCGCGACCGATATCCGCGAGCGCCTGCGGGCCGGCCGTAGCCCCCGTTATCTTTTACCCGACAGCGTGCGGCACTACATCACCGAACACGCTCTCTACCAACCCGATACCGAGGATCCACAGTGACCCCAGTCCAGGAAAGAACCGATGCAGAGTGAAAGCCTTGTCGATCTCGTGACCCGCGCCCTGGAAGACATGAAGGGACAGCAGATCCGCGTGCTGGATGTGCGGGGCAAGACCCCGCTCGCGGATTTCATGGTCATCGCCAGCGGTACGTCGAACCGGCACGTGAAGTCGCTGGCCGATTCGGTGGCGATCAAGGCCAAGGAATCCGGCGTGAAGCCCCTCGGGATCGAGGGTCAGGACGGTCAGGAATGGGTGCTGGTGGATCTGAACGACGTGATCGTGCACGTGATGCTGCCCAAGGTCCGGGACTTCTACAACCTTGAGAAACTCTGGCTCGCCGAGGATGCGGGCGTGGACACTACACTGGCGTCGACTGACGATCCGGTTCCCGGGCCGGCCCTGGTCCGGCGCATGCGCCGCTGAGAGGGCGAAATGCGTCTGCAGTTGCTCGCAATTGGCCAGCGGATGCCGGAGTGGGTGGCGACGGGGTTCGCCGAATATGCCGGGCGCATGCCGCGGGACATGGCCCTGACGCTGCAGGCCCTGCCCAACCCCACCCGCTCCCGGGCACTGGACACATCCACGCTGCGCAGGGTGGAGGGTCAGGCGCTGCTGGCGGCGGTTCCCGGGCAGGCGCTGGTGGTGGCGCTGGACGAGGGCGGCGAGGTCGTGGACACCCGGGCCATCGCCGGGCGCCTGGCGCGCTGGCAGCAGTCGGGACGGGACGTCGCCCTGGTCATCGGCGGCGCGGCCGGACTGGACGACGCGGTTCGGGAGCGGGCGGACTGGGTCTGGTCGCTGTCGCCGCTGACTTTTCCGCACATGCTGGTTCGCGTCCTCGTGGCCGAGCAGCTCTATCGCGCGTGGTCGTTGCTGAACAACCACCCCTACCACCGCGCATGAGCGGGGTCCTGCTGCTTGCCTCCGCCTCGCCGCGCCGCAGGGAACTGCTGGCGCAGCTCGGCGTGTCGTTCAGGGTCGCCGCGGTCGACATCGACGAATCCCCTGTCCCTGGCGAGGCGGCGCGCGATCTGGTGTTGCGTCTGGCGCGCGGCAAGGCCGAGCGAGCGCTGGCGGACAGCGAACCGGGTCAATGGGTGCTCGGTGCCGATACGGTGGTTGCGGTCGGGAAGGAGATACTCGGCAAGCCGGCGGATGCCGCCGGGGCGGCGGCGATGCTCGAACGCCTGTCGGGCCGCGCACACACGGTGTACAGCGGACTGGCCCTCGCGCGCAGCGGCAGCGCGACCTGGCTGGATGCAGTCAGGACCCGGGTCTGGATGCGCGACATCGGCGCCGACGAGATCGCGGCCTATCTCGCCACGGGTGAGCCGCTCGGGAAGGCCGGCGCCTACGCGATCCAGGGCAGGGCAGCGGCCTTCGTCCGCTTCCTGGCCGGATCCTACAGCAACGTGGTGGGCCTGCCCCTGTTCGAATTGGACGCCATGCTGCGACAGATCCCCGACCCACCCGAGCGGATGATCGACTAGTCGATCCCGAGTTTCTTCAGGCGGTAGCGCATCTGGCGGAAGCTCAGGCCCAGCGTACGGGCCGCCGCGGTGCGGTTGCCGGCAGACTGCTGCAGGGCCGCTTCCAGCGCCCTCCGCTCCTGTTCGGCGAGGTGGTCGTCCAGGCACACGCCGTGATGCACCGGCATCTGCGCGGAGCCATTGCTGCGGCTGCGTTCGGGAAATACCAGGAGATCAGCGTCGATCACCGGACCATCGACCATGACCGCTGCCCGCTCCAGGATGTTTTCCAGTTCACGGACGTTGCCCGGAAAATGGTGACCACGCAGGCGGTCCATGGCCTGTGGTGAAAGCGTCAGACCCGGAAGCTGCCATTGTCCGGCGATGTCGCGCAGGATATGGGTGGTGAGTTCCGGGATGTCGTCGGGCCGCTCGCGCAGCGGTGGAACCCTGAGTTCGACCACATTGAGACGGTAGAACAGGTCCTGCCGGAAACGGCCCTGGTCGACTTCGTCCCCCAGATCCTTGTGCGTAGCCGAAAGAACGCGCACGTCCACGCTCTCCTCGCGATTTGCGCCGACCGGCTTGATTGCGCGCTCCTGCAGGGCGCGCAGCAGCTTGACCTGCAGGTTCAGGGGCAATTCGGCAACCTCGTCGAGGAACAGGGTGCCGCCGTGTGCTTCGCGAAACAGACCGGTCTTGTTCTGAACGGCGCCGGTGAAGGCGCCCTTCTGGTGGCCGAAAAACTCGCTTTCCATCAGTTCCGAGGGAATCGCGCCACAGTTGACCGGGATGAAGGGCTGACCTGCGCGCGGACCCAGGCGGTGAATCTCGCGTGCGACCAGTTCCTTTCCGGAGCCAGACTCGCCCAGCACGATCACCGGAGCCTGGCTGCGGGCCAGCTTGGCGACGGTCGCGCGCAATTGCCGCATCGCCTGGGAGCGTCCAAGCAGCGGGCTATCCCCATCGTCCTGTAGGGAGGCCTGTGCAACCGATTCCCGTACGGCCGGTCGGTCGAGCCGCAGCGCATTGTCGACCAACCGCCGCAGTAGCGGCAGGTTCACGGGTTTGGTGACGAAATCAAAGGCGCCCATCTGCAGGGCGCGCACCGCGGTGTCGACACTGCCATGGGCGGTGATGACGGCGACCGGCAGTTCCGGGCAGTGTTTCTGAATGTACTGCACGAGTTCGAGGCCGTCGCCATCGGGCATGCGCATGTCGGTGAGGCACAGGTCGAACGTCTGCCGGCCCAACAGCTCCAGTGCACCGCTGATGCGGGTGGTGCTTACAGCCTCTATTCCCATCCGCTGCAGGGTGATTCCGAGAAGCTCGCAGATATCCGGTTCGTCGTCGACGACCAGTACTTGCTTGATGCTCATCTGAAGTCCTCAGGGTCCAATCGGGGCGCTTCCGGTCGTGCGAGCGTCATTGACGATACGCCATTCGCTCTGTGCGGCAAAGCGGGCGCCGACACGCCCGCTCATCCCGGGTTATCGGCTGCTTCCCACGGTTCCTTAACCATCGTATCCGATGCGGCCCGGTCCGACAGCGCGAAAAGGATGCGAAAACACCCTCCGTGCGGCTGCTGGACATACTCGAGCGCGGCCCCGTTATTCTCACAGATGAGCCGGGAGACATAGAGGCCGAGGCCCGTCCCGCCCGGTGCAGTCGAAGCGAAGGGCTCGAACAGGTCTTCTTGCTGTTCGGGAGGGATTCCCGGGCCGTTGTCGATCACGTCCAGTGTCACCCCCTTGCGGATCTGCCCGGCGCCGCCGCGCAGCACGATCGGCCCGCTGTCGGGGTTGTCGTGTCCGCCGTGCGACCGGGCGTTCATGCAGAGATTCCACAGCACCTGGCTGAGATGGGAGGGGTCGAACAACACATCGGAATCGCGCGGATGCACGCTGATATGCAGCGATTTGCGGGGAATCTGCAGGGCTCCACAGAAGTCTTCGGCGAAGCGCTCAAGACGCTCCCGGAGTGGCAACCACTCACGTTGCGCGGTCCGGCCGCTGGATAGCCCGAGGACGTTGCGGATCACGCCATCGACGCGTTGGCTCTGCTTCTGGATGATCGCAAGCAGCCGTTGGTCGGCCGGATCGAGGTTGGATTCCGCGAGCAATTGGGCGCTGTGGCTGATGGCGCCAAGCGGATTGCGGATCTCATGGGCGATGCTCGCGGTCAGCCTACCGATCGACTGCAGTTTGGCGGCATGCGCCCGGCGCTTGATCTCGGCGGCGTTCTCCAGAATCAGCAGCGTTCCCTGTTCACCGTAAACCCCAAGGCGGGTCAGACGCACCTCCAGTTCGGTCTGTTCGGCATCGCCGCGGAGCTGGCGGGACGCTGATTGTCCTCTCTCGAGTCGCCAGTTCTCCAGCAGGGCGTTGAGCTGCGGCGAAAGATCACGGAGCGTCAGACCGGCGCGCGGGGGCAGCAGTCGGCGCGCCGCTTCATTGATGCTGCGAATGTAGCCATCGGGATCGACAGCGATGACCCCGGCGCCCATGCGCGCGATGATCTGCGCGTTGAGCTCCGCGAGGTTCGCCAGGTCAGCCTCCTGACGTTCCACCTTGGCCTCACTGTGGCCCGCGCGCTGGGCCATGCGCCAGGTCAGGAGCACCGCAGCGAACAGGGTTGCCCCGAGCAGGCCGGCCTGCGTCGGTGCCGGCTCGAATGGCCAGGGCATTGCCGGGCCGATCGCAAGTTCCGTGGTCAGGACGGTTAGCGTGGCTACGGCGGCGAGCAGGAGGCTGATCCTGCCGCGGGTCATTGTCGCGGCCGCAGCGACCGCCGGGATCAGCAGCAGGCCGAGGCCGGTCTGGACGCCGCCGGTCGCCACCAGGATCAGACCGATAGCGGCGACATCGACCAGAGTGCCGCCGATGACCTGCCGGTCCTGGAGCTTGATTTCCATCGCTCGCGAATCCCGTGCAAGCAGGACCAGCACCAGGGCCACGGCAAGATAGCTGCTGGCGCCGAAGAAATAGACCCTCGGGGACGCGGGCACGAAGCCCGGGTCGCCCTGTGCGAGGGTCCCTAGCCCGAGGAGAAAGGCAGCGACGAAGAGGCGGTAGAGTGCGGTGAGCCAGAGCGAACGCGAGATATCGTCGGGTGCGCCCATCGCGGCTCAGTCGTCATTCTTGGAAGAATGATCCGCAAGGGCGTGATCGCGCGAACAATACATACGCTTGCCGGAACGGTAGGCCTCGAACTGGGGTACGTGGACTCCGCAATGGGCACAGCGCACCACGGCGCCTTGCTCCTTGATCCGCTCAGGCTTCTCCGCGGACTTATTGCCCTGGCTGCGCAGCAGCGTGCGCACGATCATGAATACACCGACGATCGCCGCGATCAGCAAGAGGATTCTCATTCTTCGAATTCTAGCACCGACGCCTCCGGCATGGTCTGCTGCCCTGCGGCGCGACGGGTGCCGGAAGGCACTGTGGCCTGGCAGTTGTCGCTGGCCCAAGGGGTCGTTATGCTCCGGTCGCATGAACCTGCATGAATTCCAGGCCAAGGCCCTGTTCCGCTCCGCTGGCATCCCCGTGCCTCCGGCCGAGCTCGTTACCAGGATCGGCGATGCCCGGGAGGCATGGCCGCGGCTAGAGTCCGCGAGCGCGCTGGTCAAGGCCCAGGTGCACAGTGGTGGCCGCGGGAAGGCCGGCGGTGTAGTGCACGTGACTGGCCCGGCCGAGGCCGAGGCGGCGGTGGCGAGACTGCTTGGTACACGTCTGGTCACGGGGCAAAGCGGGCCCGAGGGTCTGCCCGTGGACCAGGTCCTGATCGAGCCGGCCGCGGCGATTGCGCGCGAGTTCTATTTCGGCATGCTGGTGGATCGGGCGCGGGCGTCGGTGGCGATGGTCGTGTCGGCCGAGGGCGGCATGGACATCGAGACCCTGGCCCGGGAACGACCGGAGGCCGTGGTGACCATGCAGATCCATCCCGTGACAGGTGTAATGCCCTTTCACGGGCGCCGCGTCGCGCAGGTGCTGGGACTGACGGCGGAGCCTGCCCGCGCGGTGGCGAAGCTGGTCCGCGATGCCCACCGGCTGTTCCAGTCCTCGGATGCCCAGTTGCTGGAGATCAACCCCCTGGTGCTGACGGCGGACGACCGGCTTCTGGCACTGGATGGCAAACTGGTGATCGACGACTCCGCGGCCTATCGCCAGCGCGAGATCTTCGGGCTGCGCGATGCCCGCCAGCGGCACGAGGCCGAGGAACGCGCCCAGGAACACGACCTGAACTATATCCGCCTCGACGGCAACATTGGCTGCATGGTCAACGGTGCGGGGTTGGCGATGGCGACCATGGACCTGATCCAGCATCATGGCGGGCAGCCCGCCAATTTTCTCGACGTGGGCGGCGGCACCACGGTGGAACGCGTGACCGAGGCGTTCAAGCTGATCCTGTCCGACACGGCGGTGCGCGCGGTGCTGGTGAACATCTTCGGAGGCATCGTGCGCTGTGACCTGATCGCCGAAGGCATCATCGCCGCGATCCGCGAGGTGCACGTCGAAGTGCCGGTGATCGTGCGTCTGGAGGGCACCAATGCCGATGCCGGGCGGGCGGCACTGGCCGCCAGCGGTCTCGACATCCTGGCCGCGGCCGATCTCGACCGCGCCGCCCGCGCGGCCGTGGAGGCCGCCGCATGAGCATCCTCGTCGATCGCGAGACGCGGGTGATCTGCCAGGGCTTCACCGGCAGGCAGGGTACCTTCCACTCCGAACAGGCGATCGCCTACGGCACGAACCTCGTCGGCGGCGTGACGCCGGGCAAGGGCGGGCAGCGACACCTGGACCTGCCGGTCTTCGACACCGTGGCCCAGGCCGTCAGCGACGCCGGGGCCCAGGCCAGCATGATCTATGTTCCCGCGGCTTTTGCCGCCGACGCGATCTGCGAGGCGGCCGACGCCGGTATCGAACTGGTGGTCTGCATCACCGAGGGCATTCCGGTCCAGGACATGATCCGGGTAAAGCAGTACCTGGGGCAGACCGCGGCGCGGCTGATCGGCCCGAACTGTCCGGGGATCATCACGCCCGACGCCTGCAAGATCGGCATCATGCCCGGTTACATTCACCAGCGGGGCCGTGTCGGTATCGTGTCCCGCTCCGGCACCCTGACCTACGAGGCGGTCAAGCAGACGAGTGACCTCGGCCTTGGCCAGAGCACCTGTATCGGGATCGGCGGCGACCCGATCCAGGGCATGGACTTCGTCGATTGTCTGCGGCTGTTCGCCGAGGATCCCGAGACCGAAGGCGTGCTGATGGTCGGCGAGATCGGCGGTGATGCCGAAGAGCGCGCGGCGCGTTACATCCGGGAGTCCTTCGCGAAGCCGGTTGCGGCCTATATCGCCGGGTCCACTGCGCCGCCCGGCCGGCGCATGGGGCACGCGGGGGCGATCATCGCCGGAGGGCAGGGCACCGCCCAGCAGAAGATCGCGGCCCTGCGTGACGCGGGCGCGGAGATCGCCGCCAGCCCGGCCGAGCTCGGTGCCGCGATGGCCCGGGCGCTGGCCTGATCGAGCCGGGTAGCGGGATCCTCACGGCGATGTCTTCCCCTCCAATGCGCGTGGCCCTGGTGCAGATGAACCCCGTGGTCGGTGCGCTGGGGCGCAATGCCCGGATGATCCTGGATGCCACGGAACGCGCGCGGGCAAGGGGCGCCGCGCTGGTGGTCTGCCCCGAGCTCGCGATCACCGGATACCCACCTGAGGATCTGCTGCTCCGGCCAAGATTCCTCGCAGATGCCGCCGCGGAAATCGAATGGCTGGCCGTGCGGGTGCAGGGCATCGACCTGATTCTGGGCGCGCCGGTGGCCACCCCGGAAGGCGTCATCAACGCGGCCCTGCTGCTTCGTGAAGGCAGGGTGCAGGCGCAGTACGCGAAGCACAAGCTGCCCAACTACAGTGTCTTCGACGAGCAGAGGTACTTTCATCACGGCACGGATGCGTCCGTGATCGAGGTCGCGGGCCTGCGTATCGGGCTGACTGTCTGCGAAGACATCTGGCGGCCCGAGCCGGCGGCTCTGGCCGCAGAGGCCGGCGCCGAATTGATCCTGAACCTGAACGCGTCGCCCTATCACCGCGGCAAGGCCTCCGAACGCGAGACGGTGGTCCGGGAGCGCGTGTGCGAGACTGGCTGCGCGGTGATCTATCTGAACATGGTCGGGGGGCAGGATGAACTGGTCTTCGACGGCCGCACCTTCATGGTGGCCGCAGACGGGGTTGCGCAGCCGCTGCTGCCCGCGTGGATCGCAGGCATTGCCTTCGTCGACGTCGAACGCGGAGCCAATGCCGCCCTTTGCCTGCGCGAGGCCGATGCCGAACTGGAACATCCGCGGCCGGATTCCCTGCTCTGGGGCGACGACGAGGAGGGCGCTGCGGCCGAGCCGGCGGTATCGGATCCCGAGGCCCTGGACATGTACCGCGCGCTGATGGTCGGTATCCGCGACTACGTGCGCAAGAACGGCTTCTCCGGCGTACTCTTTGGCCTGTCGGGGGGCATTGACTCGTCGCTGACGGCGGCTTTGGCCGTGGATGCGCTTGGCCCGGATGCCGTCGAGGCGGTGATGATGCCCTACCGCTACACCGCGTCCATGAGCATCGAGGACGCCCGGCAGCAGGCGGCCTTGCTGGGCATCGACTACCGCGAACTGGCCATCGAACCCATGGTCGAGGCCTTCAGGGCCGGACTGGTGGAAGCCTTTCCGGACCAGAGCAGCAATCCCGACGATCTCACCGAGCAGAATCTGCAGGCGCGCTGCCGTGGCGTGCTGCTGATGGCGCTGTCGAACCGCACCGGGCGGCTGTTGCTCGCCACCGGCAACAAGAGCGAAATGGCGGTGGGCTATGCCACCCTCTACGGGGACATGGCCGGCGGCTTTGCACCCCTGAAGGATCTGGGCAAGCTCTGGGTGTATCGCCTGTCTCGCTACCGCAACCAGCGGGGGCCTGCCATCCCGGAACGGGTCATCGAACGCCCCCCCTCGGCGGAACTGGCGCCGGATCAACGGGACGAGGACAGCCTGCCGCCGTACGAGATCCTGGACGCCATCCTGGAACGCTTTGTGGAACGGGATGAATCCTTCTCCCGCATTGTCGATGCCGGCTATGACGAGACCGTGGTACGACGGGTGATCGGTCTGGTCCTGCGCAACGAGTACAAGCGCCGCCAGGCCCCGCCGGGCGTGCGGGTCACGCCGCGGGCCTTCGGCAAGGATCGGCGCTATCCCATTACATCGGGCTATGGCAGGCTGTTAAGATAATCGTCTATACATTTCATCCTGACCGCGCCGCGCTTCCAGCCC
>PUOZ01000095.1 GCA_003553165.1 Thioalkalivibrio sp. | reverse complement strand
GTGATCGGGATCGAACCGACATCATCAGCTTGGAAGGCTGAGGTTCTACCATTGAACTACACCCGCAGAACCGATGCTGACCGACGCCACCGCCCGTCCGGCCCGTGGCAAAAAATCCTTGGTGGAGGGGGGAGGATTCGAACCTCCGAAGGCTGAGCCAGCAGATTTACAGTCTGCCCCCTTTGACCGCTCGGGAACCCCTCCTCGATCAAGCCGCGTATCTTCCTTGATGCGCCCCCCTCGCGTCAACCCCCAGTCGCTTGAAAGGGGGTCCGCGGCGTGGCATCGGGCCACCCGCAGACCCAAGACGCGCCGGGAGCCCGTAGGGAGGGCCGCCGCAGACGCGCGGACGGCGCTTCTTTTTTCTCCTCCAAGTCCTTAAAGTGTTGACGCAACTGACGGAGGGAAGCACCCTGATGCCCATGTCGAACGCTACCGCTTCTGCTCGCCTCCCCGGACTGGCGCGCCGCCTGGTGGACGCGGGCTTGGCCGAACCGGGGCTGATTGCGGCCCTGTCCGACGAGGCCCGCGATCAGCAGACACCGCTGGTTGCCCTCCTGGCCACCCGCACCAAGATCTCCGAGGCCCGTCTGGCGGAGGCGGCGGGCGAGGAGTTCGGCCTGCCCATACTGGACCTGGCGGCCTTCGACCGCGACCTCCTGCCCAAAGAGCATCTCAACGAAACGCTGATCCGCAAGCACCACGCCCTGCCGATCCTGCAGCGGGGGAGCCGCCTGTTCGTGGCGATCTCCGACCCCACCAATCTCTCGGCTTCCGACGAGTTCAAGTTCGCCACCGGCCTTACCATCGAGACGGTGCTGGTGGAGCACAACAAGCTCGACCGGCTCATCGAGGACTCCATCAATGCCGCGATGGCAATGATGGACGATCTCGATGACGATGGCTTCGCAGACCTGGCTGTCGCCACCGAAGAGATCGACGAAGACAGGGACAGCGGCAACGAGGGCATCGACGACGCGCCGGTGGTGCGCTTCGTCAACAAGCTCCTGCTCGACGCCATTCGGCGGAAGGCGTCGGACATTCACCTGGAACCCTATGAGCGGGATTTCCGGGTACGCTTCCGCATCGACGGCATGCTCTACGACGTTGGACATCCGCCGACCACCATGTCCCCCCGGATCGTCGCCCGCGTCAAGGTGATGTCGCAGATGGACATCGCCGAGCGCCGGGTTCCCCAGGACGGCCGCATCAAACTGAAGCTGTCGCGCACACGCGCCGTCGATTTTCGCGTGAACAGTCTGCCCACGCTCTACGGCGAAAAGATCGTGCTGCGCATACTCGACTCGGACGCAAGCGCCCTCAGCATCGACGTGCTGGGCTTCGAGGAAGAACAGAAGAAGCTGTACCTCAACGCCCTGAACCGACCCTACGGCATGATCCTGGTCACGGGGCCCACCGGCTCGGGAAAGACGGTCTCCCTGTACACCGGCCTCGGCATATTGAACACGAACGACCGGAACATCTCGACGGCCGAGGATCCGGCGGAAATCAACATGCCCGGCATCAACCAGGTCAACGTGCACCCGAAGATCGGCCTGACCTTCGCGAATGCCCTCCGCGCCTTCCTCCGCCAGGATCCGGACGTGATCATGGTCGGCGAGATTCGCGATCTGGAAACCGCCGAGATCGCGATCAAGGCGGCACAAACCGGCCATTTGGTGCTGTCGACCCTGCACACCAACGATGCGCCCCAGACCCTGACCCGGCTCGCCAACATGGGGGTTCCGGTCTACAACATCGCGTCATCGATCCTGCTCATCATCGCCCAGCGGCTCGCGCGCCGGCTTTGCCCCAACTGCAAGGCGCCGGAACAGCTGCCGACGGAAGTCCTGCTGAAGGAGGGCTTTACCGCCGATGACATCGCTTCGGGGATGTCACTGTACCGGCCTGTCGGCTGCGATCAGTGCACCGGCGGCTACAAGGGGCGGGTGGGCATCTACCAGGTGCTGCCGATCTCGGAGACCATGCAGCGACTGATCCTGCAGGGATGCAACAGCATGGAACTGGCAGAACAGGCGGAACGCGAGGGTATCAACGACCTCCGGCGCGCCGGTCTGCTCAAGGCCAAGGCGGGCTTCACCAGCCTTGAGGAAATCAACCGTGTAACCACGGACTAGCGGAAGCCATGGCAGATACCAATACGATCTTCTTGTGGGAAGGCCTGAACAAGCGGGGAGCAAGGGTCAAGGGCGAAACCAGCGCCGACAGCGAAGTTGCGGCCCGGGCCGAACTGCGCCGCAACGGCGTCAACGTGCTGAAGATCCGCAAGAAACCGAAATCGCTGTTCTCCACCAAGAAAAAGATCAAGCCGGTCGATGTCGCCTACTTCCTGCGCCAGATGACCACGATGCTGAGCTCGGGCGTACCCCTGGTGCAGGCCTTCGACATCGTCGGCCGGGGCCATGAGAACCCGGCAATGTCCGCCCTGATCATGGACCTGAAGGCGGCCGTCGAGGGGGGTGAGACGTTCGCCGCAGCCCTTGCCAAGCACCCGAGGTACTTCGACGACCTGGTCATCAACCTGGTCGAGGCGGGCGAACAGTCGGGGACGCTCGAGACCCTGCTGGACAAGATCGCAACCTACAAGGAGAAGACGGAAAGCCTGAAGGCGAAGATCAAGAAGGCCATGTTCTACCCCGCCGCGGTGATCGTCGTGGCGATCGTGGTGACCGCCATCCTGCTGATCTTCGTGGTTCCGCAGTTCGAGGCCTTGTTCGTCGGCTTTGGCGCCGACCTCCCCGCGTTCACCCGCATGGTCGTGAACCTGTCCAATTTCGTCCAGGGCTGGTGGTGGGTGATTCTTGGGGTGATCCTGCTGATCATCTTCGTTCTGAAGCAGGCTCATCGCCGTTCGCCGCGCTTCCGGCGGACACTCGACATCCTGATCCTCCGGATCCCGGCCATCGGTCCGATCCTGCGCAAGGCGGCCATCGCCCGCTTCGCCCGCACCCTCTCGACCATGTTCGCGGCCGGCGTGCCCCTGGTCGACGCACTGCGTTCGGTCGCGGGGGCGACCGGGAACGCCCTCTATGGGGAGGCAACCGAACGCATGCGGGAGGAAACGGCAGCGGGCGCGCAGCTGCAGTGGTCGATGCGCAACGTCGCCATATTCCCCAACATGGTGGTGCAGATGGTGGCGATCGGAGAGGAATCGGGATCCCTGGACGCGATGCTGGCGAAGGTCGCCGACTTCT
>PUOZ01000038.1 GCA_003553165.1 Thioalkalivibrio sp. | reverse complement strand
CGGGCGGACAGGTGCTGGAGTACCCCAGCCTGCAGCCGCTGCGCTACAACACCCGCCCCGAGACGCTGCTGAACCCGCACTTCATCGTCTGCGCCAGGCCGGCCGAGGTCTGGGCCGCGGGCGCATCCGCCTCCTGACGGTGCGACGGGATACCGGGCCCGGACCGCTCGGCCCTTACCGCCCCGGCCCGGCTCCGACGCTCCCGGCCCCCGGGGCCATCACGCTGGAGCGGCGCCGCACGCTGTAGACGTTGGGCAGGGACTGGATCCGGTCGAATAGGCCGCTGAGCTGGCTCAGGCTCTCGACCTCCGCCGTCAGGTCCATGTGCACCGTGCGGTCGATCGGGTCGGTGCGGGTCTGCACCGTGAGCAGGTTCACATTGGCGTTCGCGAAGATGTTGCTGATGTCGCGCAGCAGGCCGGGCCGGTCCTGAGCCTCCAGCATCATGTCCACCGCCTGCGTCGGAGCCTCCTCGCCCCAGCTCACCGAGATCAGCCGCGAACGCTTCTCGTCGGGCAGCCGCAGGATGTTCACGCAGTCTCGTCGGTGCACCGACACCCCCTTGCCGCGGGTGATGAAGCCGATGATGGCGTCGCCCGGGACCGGGTTGCAGCAGTTGGCCAGCGTGGTCAACAGGCCGCCGACGCCGCGGATGTGGATGTCGCCGCCGCCGACCGGGGCGCCATCGTTGATCGGCCGTTTGCGCGCGCGCAGCACGGGCATCGGGGTCGCGGCCTCGACCTGCAGCTTCTGCGCGACCTGCGAGGTGGTGAGGTCGCCGGCGCCGAGTGCGATGAGCATGTCCTCCGAGCGGCGGTAGCCGAGCTTGGTGGCAAGGTCGTCGTGGTCCACCTGGCTCACGCCGAGGCGCTGGCATTCGCGGTCGAGCAGGTTGCGCCCGGAGGAGAGATGTTCCTCCTGGTTCTGCTGGCGGAACCAGCTGCGGGCCTTGTTGCGGGCGCGGGTGGTGCGCAGGTACCCAAGGCTGGGGTTGAGCCAGTCGCGGCTCGGGCCGCCCTGGCGCGTGGTCAGGATCTCGACCCGTTGCCCGGAGCGCAGGCGGTAGGTCAGGGGCACGATGCGCCCGTCGACCTTGGCGCCGCGGCAGCGATGGCCGACCTCGGTGTGCACGCCGTAGGCGAAATCCAGCGGCGTGGCGCCCGCGGGCAGGTCCAGTACCTCGCCCTGGGGCGTCAGCACGAAGACCCGCTGGTGCAGGACCTCGCTCTGGAATTCCTCGAGCAGGTTCTGATCGTCGCCGTCGGATTCCAGCAGCTGGCGCAGGGAGGCGATGGCGCGGTTCAGCGCCTGGTCCTCGCGGCCGCCCTCCTTGTAGCGCCAGTGCGCCGCCACCCCGAGTTCCGCGAACTCGTGCATGGCCCGGGTGCGGATCTGCACCTCGACCACCTTGCCTTCGGGGCCGAGCACCGCAGTGTGCAGAGACTGGTAGCCGTTGTCCTTGGGGTTGGCGATGTAGTCGTCGAATTCGCGCGACAGGTGCGGCCAGCGGTTGTGCACGATGCCCAGCACGGTGTAGCAGGCGGAGAGCTCGTCGACGATGACCCGTGTCGCGCGCAGGTCGGTCAGATCCTCCAGTGCCAGCCGCTTCTTCTGCATCTTGCGCCAGATGCTGTAGATGTGCTTAGGGCGTCCGGAGACGCGGGCGTTCCTGATTCCCTCCGCCTGGATGGCTGCCTCGAGATCGCGGGTGAAGGTGTCGATGTACTCCTCGCGCGCGCGGCGGTTGGCGTCCAGGCCGTTGGCGATGCTGCGGTAGCTCTCGGGATCGAGGATGCGCAGCGACAGGTCCTCCATCTCCCACTTCAGCGAGCCGATGCCCAGGCGGTTGGCCAGCGGCGAAATGACGTCCAGGGTCTCCTGGGCCAGCAGCTTCGCGTCCGAGTCGGGATTTTTGGCCGCGAGCCGCAGGTTCTGGAGGCGGAAGGCCAGCTTGATCAGCACCGCGCGCACGTCGTCGACCATCGCCAGCAACATGCGGCGCAGGCGTTCGGCCTGTTCCGGTCGCCGGGTCGGCATCTCGAAGCGACGGCGCACGAGTTCGCTGACGTTCTCGGTGAGCCGGGTGATCACCTCCCCGAACTCCTGGCTCATCTGCTCGTGCGTCAGACGATGGGCGAATACAGCGGGGATGAGCAGGGTGGCGATCAGCGTCTGCCGGTCGACATTGAGCCGCCGCAGGATCTCGGCGACGTCGAGTGGGTGCGTCTGCAGGCCTGAGGCGTCGACCGAGTCCAGGGCGTAGTCGATGGCGGCGGAGATCTGGGCATCGGGGACGTCAGACCCGGTGAAATGCCGGCACAGAGCCTCGCGCTCCAGTCCCTGCAGCTTCTGGTCGGTCAGCAATGAGTGACGCATGGATTCAGTATATCCGGCTGGCCCCGGAAATGATCCGGGGGCTTGGGGATAGGAGAACGGGCCGGGTCACTCGGGCCCGCGCAATACCTTCAGGGGGGCCTGGTCCAGCACCCGGCGCGTGCCCAGCCAGCCGGCCAGGCCGATGCCCAGCGTGCCGCCCACGATGCCGAAGACGAAGGTCATCGGATTCACCGTGTATTCGAAGCCGAAGACCTGCCAGGCCAGCACCCCCCCGACCGCGCTGGCGATCAGCGCGGCGAGCAGTCCCGACAACAGCCCCAGGGTGCCGAACTCCGCCAGCAGGCCGTTGCGGATCTGCTGGCGGCGCGCACCGAGCGTGCGCAGCAGAGCGGTCTCACGGCGGCGCACATCGCGGGTGGCCTGGACCGCGGCATAGAGCACGGTCAGTCCGGCGAACAGCGTGAACAGGAACACGTACTCCACCGCGCGCGTGGCCTGGTCGATCACGCTGCGTACCTGCGCCAGCAGCGCTGCGACATCGATGGCGGTGACCGCCGGGAACTCGCGCAGCCAGCGGTTCTTCTCCTGCTCGAGGTCGTCGGGCAGGTACAGGGCGGTGATATAGGTCTGCGGCTGATCCTCGAGCAGGGCGGGCGGACCAATGACGAAGAAATTGACCTTGAAGCTGTCCCAGTCGACCTCCCGGACGTTGGTGATCCGGCCGTCGATCGGGGCACCCGCGATGTTGAAGGTCAGCCTGTCGCCGAGGCTGAGGCCGAAGCGGTCCATCAGCCCGGATTCGACCGACCACTCGCCATGCTCCGTGGCTTCGGGGTCGAACCAGCGGCCCGCGACGACGCGGTTGTGCGCCGGCGGCGTG
>PUOZ01000358.1 GCA_003553165.1 Thioalkalivibrio sp. | reverse complement strand
CACCGGGGAGACCGGGGAGATCGGGGAGGGGTTTCGGGGGGAAGCGGGCGAGGTGCCGCTGCCTGGTTGGTTGCGGGTCTCGGGTGATGGTGTTACCAGGGTGAAGGGATTTTTCACCACGAAGGACACGAAGGACACGAAGGGTTGTAGTGGGAAAACATGGTGTCGTCGCCGATGAGCCCGGGGTAACCTTGCTCGCTCGGAACCGGGTATTCCGAACCCCAGATCGCTCGGAGGCCGGCCCCGTCTGCCGTGCCGCTCCATCCCGGTACCCTGAAATCCTTCCCGGTCTCCCCGGTCTCCCCGGTGAAAAATCCCTCCACCCCCCCAAAACCTTCGTGTCTTCGTGTCCTTCGTGGTGAATCAGTCCCTGTAGCGCTTCCTGCAACGCAAAAGCGGCCCCGAAGGACCGCTTGCAATGGGGCCACTGAACGCGAGGATCAGAAGTCGCCGGTGACGCCGGCTTCGACGATCTCGTAGATGATGTCGCGGACCCGTGTTGCGAGAACCTCAAGTTCCGGGGTCAGGTCAACCGCGTACAGCATCATGTCCATGTTCATGGTGGTGATCCAGCCCTGGCCATGCTCATCCTCGACCACGGCGATGCGGCAGGGAAGGAAGCCCGAGAAGATGATGTCGTACTTGACCATCTCGTTGGCGATCAGCGCGTCGCAGAAGGCCAGGATGCGCATGTAGTTGGCCTCGTGACCCATGGCCTTCACCTGCTCGGAGAGCGGGAGGTCCGAGACCAGCATGAAGTTCAGGAGATTGGCACGCAGCTGCATCGAATCGACTGCGTCCTGCACCGAGACGCCGTCCTCGATCTGCCACTTCTGGATGCTCTGCTGGACCATCTGCTGCATCATTGCCCGGTCCATTTCCATCTCGGACGCCTGAGCGTTCGCCATCAGGCCGAGAGACAGCATGAGCGATAAAAGGATCTTCTTCATCGGGGTTCCTCCTGGGGTGGTGTTGCCGTTTGGCAGGGCGGGTCTGAGTCTACCAGACGTTCGAGCCCGCCCGAGTTATTCCCCCCGGCGCGCAGCGCCTCTGGCGTGCGGTGGCTCGGCGCCGCTTTGGGGCATTCGAAGCGTTCCGGCGATTACCAGCGGGAGCGGGCGCCCGCACTGCATAGGTTGCCTATGCTGCATGCAAGCCAGGCTCAAAGGTCCAGCAGCATGCGGCCCGGATCCTCCAGCGATTCCCTGACGGCCACCAGGAAGCGCACCGCTTCCGCACCGTCGATCAGGCGGTGATCGTAGGACAGCGCCAGGTACATCATCGGCCGGATCACCACCTCGCCGTTCAGCGCCACGGGCCGATCCTGCACCTTGTGCATCCCGAGGATCGCGCTCTGCGGGGGGTTCAGGATCGGCGTCGAAAGCAGCGATCCGAACACCCCGCCGTTGGTGATGGTGAAGGTCCCGCCGCGCAGGTCGTCCAGCTCGAGCTTGCCGTCGCGGGCGCGCTCGGCGAACGCGCGGATCTGCTGCTCGATGGCCGCCAGGGACAGTTGGCCGGCGTCGCGCAGCACCGGCACCACCAGTCCGCGCGGCGACGACACGGCGATGCCGACGTCGCTGTAGTGGTGGTACACGATCTCGTTCCCGTCCAGCGCCGCGTTCACGATCGGGAACCGGCGCAGGGCCAGCGCGCAGGCGGCCACGAAAAAGCCCATGAATCCGAGACGCACGCCATGGCGCTTCTCGAAGGCGTCCCTGTGTCGCGAACGCAGCGCCATGACCTCTGTGAGGTCCACCTCGTTGAAGGTGGTCAGCATCGCTGTCGTCTGCTTCGCCTGCAGCAGGCGTTCGGCGATGCGCGTACGCAGCCGGGACATCGGCACCCGCTCCTCGCTGCGGGCCCCGGTCGGCGTCGGCGCGGGCGCGCGTGACGGCGCGCGTTCCGCTCGCGCCGCGGGCGCCGGTTCCGCCGTCGCTTCCTCGCGGCTCCCGGTGGCCTCGCTGGGGCCGGGTGGCGGTTCGGGGCTCTCTTCCCGCCCGGCGAGGAAGCGCTCCACGTCCTGTTTCAGCAGCCGGCCGTCCTGGCCGGTTCCCTCGATCTCGCTTGCCTCGACGTCGTGTTCGGCCAGCAGGCGCCGCACGGCCGGGCTTGGAGGTGGCGCGCCGTCCGGTCTCCGGTCTCCGGTCTCCGGTGCCGCCCTGTCGGCGTCGGCCGCTGGCGCCGGTTCCGCCGCGGGCCTGTCGGCAGCGGCGGTTGCAGCGGTCTGGTCCCGGGGCTCCGCATCTCCGTCGGACCCGGCGGGTTCGGCCGCCCCCGGCGTGATGTAGCCGAGTACGGCGTCGGCTTCCACCACGGCGCCTTCCTCGACGGTGAATTCGTCCAGTACCCCGTCGGCCGGCGCCGGCACCTCCAGCACGACCTTGTCGGTTTCCAGTTCGACCAGCAACTCGTCGCGCCGAACCCGCTCTCCGGCCTTCTTGTGCAGCGCGACGACGGTTGCGTCGGCCACCGATTCCGGCAACTCGGGGACGCGAAGCGTGGTGCGTTCTGGGGGCATGACGGTTCCTTGGGTTCTGGTGGGGGCGGTCATTCAGTGGGTCGCGGCGTGTCCCTGGACGTGATGGGGCCGAAACTGCGTCGCAACAGTGCCTGTTGTTCGGTCTTGTGCACCTCGGGATACCCCACCGCCGGCGCGGCCGCGGGGTCGCGCGCCACCGCGTGCAGGCTTTGCCCGCGCACCTGCAGCAAGGCGTTGAGGCGCGGTTCGACGAAGTCCAGGTAGCCCTGGTTCTCGGGTTCATCCTGGACCCAGACGAACTCGGTGGCCTGGTCATAGCGTCCCAGCAGCCGGGTGAGCAACGCCTCGGGGAAGGGGTAGCACTGTTCCAGCCGGAGGATCGCGGTGTCGCCATGCTCGCCGTCGCGCTTCTCGATGAGCAGGTCGTAGTAGATGCGCCCCGCGGTCAGCAGCACCCGCCGCACGGCTTCGGGCGCGGGCGCATCGACGTCGTCGATCACGGGCTGGAAGCTTCCGGCCGCCAGTTCGTCGAGGTCGCTGACCGCGAGCTTGTGCCGCAGCAGGCTCTTCGGCGTCATCACGACCAGCGGCTTGCGGTACGGCCGCAGCAGCTGTCGGCGCAGCAGGTGGAACATCTGCGCCGGCGTCGTCGGCACGCAGACCTGCATGTTCTCCTGCGCGCAGAGCTGCAGGAAGCGCTCGGGGCGGGCGGAGGAGTGTTCCGGCCCCTGCCCCT
>PUOZ01000262.1 GCA_003553165.1 Thioalkalivibrio sp. | reverse complement strand
CCGTGATGCGCAGGCCGTGGTTGCGATACAGGCGATCATTGAATTCGGCGCGTGCCTGCGGCGGGATCTCGGTCCAGCTGCGTGCAGAGAGCAGCATCAGCGCGGCGAGATCGTCGCCCGCGCTCCTGGCCAGGGGAATGATGGTGAAGTGGGCGACCGACACCAGGATCAGGATCGCGAAGGCGAGAAAGGCGATCAGCAGGGTGCCCGTTGTGCGCAGGAAGATCGAACTTGGCGCGAGGGTCCTCAGGGCGTTCATGTCGTGACCTCGCTGCCGTTCGGCGCGAACAGGTAGCCGCGCCCCCATACGGTTCGGATGTAGCGCGGGTTGCCGGCATCGTCCTCGATCTTCCGCCGCAGACGGGCCACCCGTACATCGATGCTGCGGTCGAAGGGTTGATGTTCATAGCCCTTGATCAGGTCGAGAAGGGTGTTGCGATCGAGAACGCGCTGAGGGTGTTCGACCAGGACGCGGAGCAGGGTGAATTCGCCCGTGGTCAGGGGCACCTCCTCGCCGTCGCGCAGCAGGCGCTGGGATGCCAGTTGCATCTCGTAGGGCCCGAAGCGGTGAACATCCCCCGGGGTCTCGTCGTCGTCGACCGGGGACGAGCCCCGCCTCAGCACGGCCCGCACGCGTGCCAGGAGTTCCCTTGGGTTGAAAGGCTTGGCGATGTAGTCGTCGGCGCCAACCTCCAGGCCGACGATCCGGTCGATGTCCTCGCCACGCGCAGAGACGATGATCACCGGCAGCGCATGCCGGGTGACGAGCCTACGCAACAGCGAGAGCCCGTCTTCGCCCGGCAGCATGAGGTCGAGAATCAGCAGGTCGAACGCCTCCTTCGACAGCGCGGCATCCATCGCCACGCCGTCGCGGACGGCGGTGACCTCATAGCCCTGCTCCTCGAGATAGCGCTGCAGTAGATCGCGCAGCCCTGGATCGTCGTCGACCACGAGAATTCGGGCGGGGTTGGTCGTTTCCATGTGTCCTTCCTGCGTCGCTCAAAAAACAAGGCGTTGAAACACACTGTTACATATTCAGAATATCAGGAAATTCTAATGAAATGCTTGGCCCCTAAGGTGGAGCCTGTACACGGTCCCCCGTCAGCAAGCGGACTGTTTCCCACCGCGGCGCGTGGGCCGGTCCAGCGGGGTGCCGTGAGCATCATTCGATACGAAGCCAAATTCCAGGAGAAGACATTATGCATTTCGACAATTTTACCTTGCTGGGCATCATGGCGGCCCTTGCGATCGGCGGTCTGACCGTCCGGCTGATGGTGCCGGAACGCAATGACGGCAAGCGGAAGGTCGCAGCTCGAGGCGGCATGACCGGGGCACGAAACCGGTTCGTTCGCTCGTGACCGATGCGCCCGGGATGCAACGGATGGCAATGTCCGGCCCGGGTCGGCTGGGCTGCGGGACTCTTTGGATGGGATAGAATGGAACCCTGATGGTCGCCAGTCCGTACGAGGAGCTATGACGACGGGAAAGGCCCGGATTCCGGAGGGTTCTGCAGGGGTGTCGAAGGGCCTGGTTGCTCGCGATGAGGGCCCGGCTCCGGGGGACGTGACCATTCGCGAGGCGGGGGTCCAGGACGTCGATGCGCTGGTCGCGCTGGAGCAGGCGGCCTTCCAGGGTGACCGGATCTCGCGCCGCCAGTTCCGCTACCTGCTGACTCGGGGCCATGCCCGGACACTGGTGGCTCCCGATCCCGGGGGCCGGGGTTTGCTGGGCTACGTGATGCTGCTGTTCAGCCGCGGAACCTCGCTGGCCCGCCTGTACTCGGTCGCCGTGGGCGAGGCGGCCAGGGGCATCGGGCTCGGGCGGGAGCTGGTGCACGCCGCCGAGGAGGTGGCGAGCCGGAACGGCTGCGCCGACCTGCGCCTGGAGGTTCGTCGCGACAATCCCGCAAGCCTGGCGCTCTTTCGCGGCATGGGCTTCCGTGAATTCGGCACCATCGAGGACTATTACGAAGACCACATGGGTGCGCTGCGGCTGCAGAAGTCGCTGGCCCCGGGACCCGATCCGGCCCTGGTCCGGGCGCCCTACTACGCGCAGACCCTGGACTTCACCTGCGGTCCCGCGGCGCTGATGATGGCCATGCGGGCGCTTGACCCGGCACTGAAACTGGACCGGCGGCTGGAACTGCGCCTGTGGCGCGAGGCGACCACGATCTTCATGACCTCTGGTCACGGCGGCTGCGGCCCGTACGGGCTGGCGCTGGCTGCCGCGCGCCGGGGTCACGCCGTGGAATTGCTGGTTCGCGACAGCGGCGTGGCCTTCTTCGATTCGGTGCGCAGCGAGGAGAAAAAACGGGTGATGCGTCTGGTGCAGGAAGACATGGTGGAGGAACTGGAGCAGCTCCGCGTGCCGATCACCCAGGGGCCGGTGAACGTTGCCGGGCTCGAGGCGCGCTTCAATGCCGGTCGGGTGCCGGTGGTACTGATCAGCAGCGTTCGGATCTACGCGGAGCGCTTCCCGCACTGGGTCACCGTGACGGGCTTCGACGATCGCTTCATCTACGTGCACGACCCCCTGGTCGACGTCGATGAAGGGGAGCGTGCACTGGATTCGGTGAACATGCCCATCCTGCGCCGCGATTTCGAACGCATGGCGCGTTACGGGCGTGCCGGCCTTCAGGCGGCCGTGATCGTTGGCCCGCGGGACGCCGCTGGAACTGCAACCCATGTCTGAACACCTGCTGCTGGTCGAACGCAAGGCCGACTGGAAGGAGCATTTTCCGGATCTGCCGGTGGCTGCGATCGACGACTACCTGAAGGAGCCTGCCGAGACCTATCCGCCCAATCTCCGCGTGATCAATCTCTGCCGCAGCCAGCGCTATCTCTCCGAGGGCTATTACGGCTCGCTGCTCGCGGAGGCGCGCGGGCACCGGGTGGTTCCCAGCGTCCGCACCCTGCAGGATCTGTCGCGCAAGGCCATCTACAGCCTGGATACCGAGGACATCGACCGCAAGGTCGCCAAGGTGCTCGGCCGCAGCCGTGCCGGCCTGCAGCCCATCGTGCTGGAACTGACGGTGTTTTTCGGCCAGTGCGCACCTCGGGAGATGCAGGAGATTGCCGGGCAGCTGTTCAGCCTGTTCCCGGCGCCGATGTTCAAAGTCGAGTTTCGCCTGCAGGGCCAGTGGCAGATCCGCGCACTCAAGCCCTTTGCGCTGAACTCCCTGACTCCGTCCCAGGAAGGCGAGTTCTTCAGCGCGCTGGATGG
>PUOZ01000245.1 GCA_003553165.1 Thioalkalivibrio sp. | reverse complement strand
TGATTTCGCCTCCGGTCCCTGACTGCTGTTCGACCGCATGCGCTCGCGTGCCGCGCGCCGAACAGGGGCGGCTGCGGGTCAGCCACTGCCGCTGAAAGCTATCGGGGTCTCCAACCGACCCAAACCGGGCAGTCAGTGGGAACGGATCGGGGTCTGCAGCCTCACGAGAAGCTGACACTCGAAACGGTTCATCGGTACCCTCGTCGAGACCTTCCTGACTTGTGGTAAGTCGGTGCGAATCATCACTTGTAACGAGGATCCCTAAGTGATCGAGAACACACAAAAAAGGCCCGGTCCTCGCGGACCGGGCCCGATAACCAGCGCTATCTACGCTGGTTTACTGGGCCGGAGCCACCTGAGGAGGCATGCCGTAAGGGGCCGGGGCGCCGTAGCCGTAAGGGGCACCGTAGCCGTAGGGCTGGCCGTAGCCGTATCCATCACCATAGCCGCGGCCAGACCCGTAGCCACGGCCGCTGCCGCGGGCGCTCATGTCGAAGTCGCTGAACATGTCGCCGAAGCCGAACATGTCACCCATGCCGCGGCCATAACCGGGGCCGCCGTAGCCTGGACCACCGTAGCCAGGACCGCCCCAACCGGGACCGCCCCACTGGGCGCTGGCATGCATCGGGATCGCGAAGGCACCGACGAGAGCGGCGACGGCGAGAAGTTTGAGGGAGTTGCGCATATTTAGAATCCTTTTGGTTTGGGTACAGGGCCCTCTAGGTCCGCGGAATCCGCGGGCAGCGCCAAGGGTGGAGCACTGCGGTTGGAATCTGAACTGTCGAACCAGAGCATCCGTGGGCGGGTAAGCTTCTGGCTGCACTATTAGCAAACTCTAATACGTGGCCAGGCTACGGTAACACGCGGGTGATAGCAAGCGAGATTTCGAAAAAGTCGAATCGCAAACCTGTGATGCAAAGGCGGATTTCGAATAAAGTGAAAAGGTTCGTTGACTTGCACACATAATCTAAGAAAAAAGATTCACTTCTTTGGCTGTGGCCAGGTCTCGATTCCGGTGCCGAAGAGCTAGGCAGATCAGCGACTGTGAGGGCGGCCGCAGCCGCCCATCTGTCTCCAGTGCCCGCTCGCTCATGGCCGACCAATACAAATCGGGGTATCAAGTCGACCCTGAGCGGGCACCGGGCCCACCCGTGTCAACGTCCTCAGGCCAGTCAAGACCGGACGCTCCTCGACAATTCGGTGCCCAAATTCAACGGAAGATAAATCCGACAGCTTTTCTGGACTGCGCCGCCAAGGACGCGGGCGCGCTCGCGGCTGGCCGGAGGATTTCCGCAGTTCAGGGGAAAAGAGGCGGTTGCCAGGGGCCTCACCTCAACGAAACCCCCAGGGAGTAGGGGTCAATCGGGGCAGTTTCGATCCCGGCTGTCTAGACTCAGAAGATACGGCAGCCCCGTACCAACGACGGGATCAACGGAACGGGATGGACGAAACCTCGAAAATCGATGAATTTCTGATCCGCAGTCTGGTGGAATCGCACTCTGAGCCCTTCGCTCTGATTGACGAGAATTTCACCATCGTGGCCTGCAACCGCAAATACGCGGACACCTACACCAACCTCACGCCGGACGAGATCGTGGGGATGAAATGCCACGAGGTCTCGCACAAAAGCCCGGATCGTTGTGATCTCGCTGGCGACGAGTGCCCCCTGGACATGGTGCGCGAGTCGAACCGCCCCGTGCACGTGATGCACAAGCACTTCGACCATCGCAACCAGCCCTATTACGTGTCCGTCCGCGGCTATCCGATCCATGCCTGGGATCAGGACCAGGTCACCTACGTCGGCGAGGCCATGGTCCCGGTCAGCCGAGAACAGGAGCTCTTTTTCGGCGAAGAGCGGATGGTGGGCTGCTGCCCGTCGTTCATCCGGATGCTCGACGGTCTCGGGCTCGTCGCAAAGGCGGAAATGCCGGTGCTGATCAACGGCGAGACGGGAACGGGCAAGGAACTGGCCGCACTGTTCCTGCATCGCAAATCCGCCCGCGCGCACGCCGAATTTCTGACCATCGACTGCACCACGTTGTCCGACGAGATGTTTGTTGCCGAGCTGTTCGGCCACGAGGCTGGGGCGTATACCGGTTGCATCGGCGCGAAGCGCGGCCTGGTGGAACTGGCCGAGGGAGGCACACTGTTCCTGGACGAGATCGGAGAGATCTCGCTGGACATTCAGGCAAAGCTCCTGAGGATCCTGGATCGGGGCACCTTCCGCAGGCTGGGTGGAACCCAGGAACGCAAGGTGGATTTCCGGCTGATCTGCGCGACCAACCGGGACCTTCGGCAACTGGTGGCCGAAGGGCGCTTCCGCGCCGATCTGTTCTTCCGCATCAACAGCATGCAGGTCACGCTGCCACCGCTGCGGGAACGGCAGGGAGACATTCCTTCGCTGGTGACCTTCTTTCTGCGCCAGATGAATCCAGGCGGTCTGGGTGCGCTGATCAATGGACAGGCGCTGCAGTTGCTTCAGGACTACTCCTACCCGGGCAATGTCCGCGAACTGAAACACGCGCTGGAACGTGCGGTGCTGATGTCGCGCGGTGAGATGGTGGAACCCGGGCACCTGCCTCCTGAGATCCTGAATGGGGAGAGCCAGGTTTCCGGTTCGACGGATGCCGCCTCGGGGGAAGGCCGGCCCGGCTCCGACGGGGATCAGATCCGGGCTGCGTTGAGGCGCTTTGTGGGCAACCGCAGGCGCGCGGCTGCCTTCCTGAAAATCAGCGAGCGCACGCTCTATCGGCGCCTGAAGGAACTCGACCTCAGCTGATCGGAAGTCTGCCAAACGCCTGCCATGGCAGGGAATGGCAGACTGCCAGACACTGACCGTTTCTGCCTCCGGAACGAGAATCTCCGTGGAATCAATGCAGAGCCCTCTACCCAATTTTGGGCATGGTTAATGCATCGGCCCGTGTGGTTCACCGGCTCAATGGCCAGCGTGACCTGAAGGGCTCTGAAACCAATCGGAGGAATGAAATGACGACCAACAGAACCAGCACCCGGTGGTGGCTCACCGCGGGTGTCTTGGGTGCGTTTTTGACCGGCAGTGTCATGACTGCCAGTACGGCATTGGCCGATGAGGGGATGGCCTTCCCTCATTATCCCTCGTACATCACGGCGAAGGACGGCCGTAGTGTTGCGCCGGGCGATTGGATGGACCCACAGGTTTGCGCAGGATGCCACCCGCGCCAGGCGGCTGGCTGGAGGACGTCGATGCACGCGAACTCGTTCCGTGACATCGTCTTCCAGGCCG
>PUOZ01000112.1 GCA_003553165.1 Thioalkalivibrio sp. | reverse complement strand
TCCCCGACCGCCCCCACGGACTGGCCATGAAACACGGTTCCGTCTTCGAGAACGAGCACAGCGGGCACGGACACGGGCACCTCCGGACTGGTGGCTTGCGCGCGACCCGCCACTGCTGACAGTGGCGAGCACGTTGGCATACGGGATGAGGCGCAGTGTACGCGAGCGCCGAAACGCGGTCCAACCGGCCGCCTTTCAGTGGTCCCGGGCAGCGGCCCGACCCGCCGCTTGCGCGGAGCGTATCTGTTGTGCGGCGGCTTGCCGCCGCTTTCGGGCGATCAAAGGGTTCCGGGCATGCGCAAGCGGGAGCAAGCTCCCGCACTCCAGAAGGGATCAGCGCAGACCCAGGACGTCCTGCATATCGTAAAGGCCGGGACTTTGGTCGCCGAGCCACACCGCGGCACGCACGGCACCGGCGGCGAAGGTCATCCGGCTGGTGGCGCGATGGGTGACCTCCACGCGCTCGCCGTCGGCGGCAAAGAGGGTCGTGTGTTCGCCGACGATGTCGCCCGCGCGGATGGTCGAAAAACCGATGGTGCGGCGCTGACGCACGCCGGTTTGGCCCTCGCGGCCGTAGACCGCATCCGTTTCCAGGTTGCGGCCGAGTGTGTCCGCGACCACCCTCCCCAGGCGCAGAGCGGTACCCGAGGGAGCATCGACCTTGTGCCGGTGATGGGCTTCGATGATCTCGATGTCCACCGAGTCGCCAAGGACCCGCGCCGCCAGCTCGACCAGCTTGAAGGTCAGGTTGACGCCGACACTCATGTTCGGCGCATACACGACCGGTATCGTCTCCGCCGCGGCGCGCAATGCGTCCTCCTGCGCGGTCGAGAGTCCCGTGGTGCCAACCACCAGGCGCTTGCCCTGCGCACGGCACAGCGCCGCATGCGCAACGGTGGCCTCCGGGCGCGTAAAGTCGATCAACACGTCGAAATCGGCATTGGCGGAAGCGAGATCGGAAACCACCCGGACCTCGGGATCCTGACCATCCAGCGGCCGGCCCACCAGGATACTGCCGTCCCGCTCACTGACAGCACCCAGGCGCGCCTCCGGGTGCTCCGCCACCGCCTGCACCAGGGCCTGGCCCATGCGTCCGCCAACACCCGCGATCGCGATTCGCGTCATCTCAAGAATCTCCCTGTCCGAAACGTCGTTGGATCTTGACGCAAGGGTACCGGGAAACCCGGGCCAATGGTGCCCGGACTCCCAGCCTCATGAGTCATTCACCCGATTCGGTTCCGCAGCATGCCGAACATCGAGACGAGTACGCCCAAGCCCGCCAGCACCGCCGCAAGGACGTAGACCGAAGCCGGACTCACGCCGTCCCAGAGATACCCGCTTGCGAGCGCGCCGGTCGCGCCGCCCAGCCCGAAACTCAGCGAGGAGTAGAGCGCCTGGCCGCGTCCCTGCAGCCTGCCGGGAAAATGAAGGTGGATGAGCGAGATCGCCGCTGCGTGGTAGACGCCGTAGCTGGCAGCATGCAACAGCTGGATGAAGATCAGCGCCGAGAGGCTCTCCGGAATCGCGGCCAGCAGCCACCAGCGCACGGTGGTCAGGAACAGTGCCAGCGTGACCAGTGGCCAGGCCCCGAAGCGCAGGATCAGCCGGGGCATCAACAGGAACAGCACGACCTCCGCCGCCACGCCCAGGGCCCAGAGCTGCCCGGCGACGGCCCGACTGAACCCCTGCCCCTCGACGTATAAGGTGAAGAAGGCATAGTAGGGTCCGTGACTGGCCTGCATGAAGAAACAGGCCGCGAGCAGCGCGATGACCTCTGGCCGGCGCAGTACCGAGAACAACGGAATCAGGCCGTCGCCGGAATGCTGTCCATCGGGCGGCTCGCGAACGCGCAGGGTGACGAGGTACAACACCAGAAGGATGCCAAGCACGATCCAGGGCAGCCAGCTGAGCGCAAGTTTGTCGAGCAGCCAACCCAGGCCGGCGACGGCGACGATGAAGCCGATCGAACCCCAGAGCCGGACCAGGGCGTACCGGTGGCTGTCGCGCCCCAGCGCACGCAGGGTCGTCGCCTCGAACTGCGGCAGGATCGCGTTCCAGAAAAAACTGAAGACGGCCATCACCACCGCCAGCCACCAGTAGCCGGAGTGGAGGAGTACCCCCCCGAAGGTCAGCAGTGCCGCCAGCGCACCCCAGCGGATGATGGGCATGCGCACCCCGGTGCGATCGGCGAGCCAGCCCCAGACGTTGGGGGCGATGATCTTGGTCGCCAGGATGATCGCCATCAGCTGTCCGATCTGGGCACCGCTGAAGCCCAGATCGGAAAGGTACGGCCCCCAGTACGGCATGAACGCGCCGATACTGGCGAAGTAGAAGAAATAGAAGCTCGAGAGGCGAACGTGCTGGTTCACGGGCTCAGGGTCTTGCTGCTGCGTGAATGGAAGCCGAGGCTTGCGGCGCGCAAGACGTACTCCTAGAGGAAAACCGACCCACGGCAGGAGTGCAGTTCCCGGGCGGAAGCGCCGTGGCACCTGCCGCCTTCAAGCGACGGGCATCCGCTCCGAAGCATGGCCCGCGGAAAACCCGGCTGCGGAAGCGCCGACGGATCAGGAACCGCCGCTGCCGCGCGGAGCTGAACCCGTGATCTCGGTGAAAGGGGCCAGCCCGGTACTGACGTCGGCATTCTGGGCCCTGTTGCGCAGCGCATGATCCATCAGGACCAGCGCCAGCATGGCCTCGGCGATCGGGGTGGCACGAATCCCGACGCAGGGATCGTGGCGCCCCTTGGTCACCACCTCGACCGGATCGCCCGCCGTGTTCACGGTGCGCCCCGGCAAGCGGATACTGGAGGTGGGCTTCAAGGCCATGCTGACGCGGATTGTCTGTCCCGAGGAGATGCCGCCCAGTACGCCACCGGAGTGATTGCTCAGAAAACCCTCCGGGGACATTTCGTCCCGGTGCTCGGTGCCACGCTGGTCGACCACGGCGAAGCCGTCCCCGATCTCCACGCCCTTGACGGCATTGATGCTCATCATCGCGTGGGCGATGTCGGCGTCGAGACGGTCGAAGATCGGTTCACCCCAGCCCGGAGGCACGCCACGGGCCTCGACCTCGATACGCGCCCCGACCGAATCGCCGGACTTGCGCAACTGGTCCATGAAGGCCTCGAGTTCCGGCACCCGGTCGGGATCCGGGGCAAAGAAGGGGTTCTGTTCCACGGCGGCCGCATCCCGGTACTCGACCCGGATGGGCCCGAGTTGCGACAGCCAGCCCCGGATCTCGACACCATAGCGGTGCGCCAGATATCGCT
>PUOZ01000123.1 GCA_003553165.1 Thioalkalivibrio sp. | reverse complement strand
GCCGTTGCACAGGCTTACCGCGGCTCGCACCCGACAAGTACCGGGGTCGGGTTCGGGGCATTTTGGCTGCGGCTCAGGGCGGGGAGTCGCTTGAACGGGCCAAAACAGGCTCAAAATGGACACGCTAAGGCGATTTCGAGGGCCGATTTGGCACTTAATTCAAGCCAAAACAATGGGTTGGCTTGGTCCGACCCCCGGTTCAGGGCCCGCTGCGGGTCAGTGGACGCCTACATTGACCCCGATGCCTCCCGTGCGGCCGGGGTTGGAGTTGCCCTGAGCTGCATAGGCTCCCCAGGGAATCAAGGTGCGCGGACGTCCATTGTAGTCCCGGTCGAGGTTGGGGAACCCGTAGTCGGGGAGCGCTGCGCCGCCGTAGACAAGGGCACCGGCACGCGGATGAAGATCCAGCGTGGCGAGATCCGGGGTGAGCGATTCAAGGAAGTCGCGCGCCTTGGCCCGGGTATCGAAATAGTTCCCGTCTTCCGCGACCGCGCCTTCGATCACCAACGGGTTCCCGGCAAATACGGCGTTGCCCGCAACCACCTGTTCATACGCCGGGTCGGGCGCATCGATGCGGATACCGAAACCCTCGGCAACAATCGTGTTGAACAGCACATGGATCTGCTTGGGGCGGTCATTATGCCGCCACACCAGCAGCGCATCCCCGTAGGTATTGAAGAACAGGTTGTTGTAGAGAGCGACGTTGCCTTCGCCCTGGAACAGCCGCTGATGCGGATTCTGATGGAAAAGATTGCCGTAGATCAGATAACGATCGTTCGCCCCGGGTCCCTCCGGTGGCCAGTGCCCAACCAGCAGATTCGGTCGCGCCTGCCCGCCCCCGCTCGCACGCTCTGCCTTGCTGAAGACGTTATAGCGAATCACGGTTTCCCGGGGTTCTTCCGGCATGCCAGGAACCGAGGCGCGCACGTTCTGATGCTTGATCTGCATGTTGTAGCCCAGCGTGGCCGCGATGAGGTTGTTCTCGATCAGGCCCGCGACAAAGGGGCCCGAGCCATCGGGGCGCCCCAGGTACAGCCCGGTCCCGACATCGCGGATCTCGTTGTTGCGGATCACCCAGTTCCAGGCCGGGGAGCGGGTGGTGATGCCGGTATTCCCCTGGGACCCGTCGTGATTCCGGATACGCAGATGCTCCAGCGCGATGTCATGAGTCCAGGAACTCGAGGCTTCGGCCACCACCCCGGCCACGTTGAGCTGCGCCCCATCCAGAGTCAGGTGGCGAATCTTGATATGGGCGGCGTCGCGCAGGCTGACGGTATTGGCACCGGACCGCGCCAGAAACTCCGCGGGTTCCCCGCTCTCCGGACCGGAAATCACAATGGGGTGCTCCGGGGTGCCGGAAAGACCGTGAAGGCGCAGGCCATGACGGTATGTACCCGCCTCCAGCTGCAGCCAGTCACCCGGCTGCAGCCCGGCCAACGCCGCGCGATAGTCTTCTGGACCCGCCTGTATCGTGCGCAGCGGCTCCACGGAAGCGGAGTCACCGGGCGCAGGCTCCGCTTGCGCTTCGTCCGCCGGATCCGGCGCGTCCGTTCCCGATCCCGAGTTTCCCATACACCCGGCGAGCAACAGCGACATGAGGGCGGCCAGTGCCACCATTGACATGCGATCGCACGTGAATTTCATAAAGCCACTCCGCAGGTAGTCGTTTTTGCCAGCGCGTCTTGGGAATATCGCCAGCATACCCACCGGCACTTCGGCGTGCAGCAACTGGAGCGAACCGACACCCCGACGAAAAGGGGAAAACGCAGGGTTAGCCGACGAGGACGGAAGAGCTGGACGCGGAATCCCGGGGTCGGACCAAGCTAACCCACTGAAAAATATTAAAATGAAGGCGATTTTTGCAACGAATTTCGCCTTAGACGCCCATTTTTCGCCCCGAAAACGGCTCGCTAAGGGCAGGAACGCGACCCGTCCAGCGCGCGCAGCCTGTTCGCCAGCTTCCGCTGCGCATTCCGCCGGACATCCGACTGCGACGCATGGACGCACGTTTTCCGGCAGGAAAAGGGGCGTCTAACGCCATTTCAGGGCAAAAATACCGGTGCATTTTCATCCGAATCAGAACGTTACCTTGGTCCGACCCCGGGCGGCCCGGGCGGATCCCCCGTTCCCGCCGAGCGGATCCGCAGCCCGGACCAACGGGAACGGCTCCACCAAAGGCGTGAGCGCGGGTTGTCGGGGCTCACTCAATTGGAGTTGTGCTACACTTTGTGCACACAAACTCCGGGACTGCGCCATGGAAACGCTCGATGTCTTTTCGGTCCGCGACCTGCGCACGCGTTCCGGCGATCTGCTGAGAGATGCCGAGCTGGGGCAGATGGCGGTGATTACCAAACACGGTCGGCCCGCCATCCTCGCCGTGCCCTTTGACCGGCACCTGCTGGATCTGGGTGTGCACCGTGCGCTGGCGCTCAAGTTGTACGAAGGGCGGCACCTGACGATGGCGCAGGCGGCCAGGGTTGCGGGCATGCCGCTGGATGAGTTCATCGATCTCCTGGGCACCTTGGGCCTGGCCGCCGTGGACTACCCGCCCGACGAGCTGGCCGAAGAGCTGAACGCCGCCCGGTGACCGGCATCGTCGTTGCGGATGCCGGGCCGTTGATCGCGCTGTCGCGCATCGACGGGCTCGCATTGCTGAATGCCCTTTACGGTCCGGTCGCGGTGCCCGCTGCTGTGTTCTCCGAACTGCGCGTGGATTCCGACCGTCCTGGCGCCCGAGCGCTGTCGGCGGCCTTCGCGCGAGGCGCAATCGAGTCCCGGCCGTTGGCCACGGGGTCTGAAGACGCGCTGGCCCGCATGTCTCGGGCGCTTGATCCGGGCGAGGCCTCCGCCATCCTGCTGGCGGAGCAGTTGCAGGCTCGCTTTCTGCTGATGGATGAGCGCCGTGGCCGCCAGGTCGCGCGTGCGCGAGGAATACCCGTGGTCGGCGTCGCGGGCGTGCTGCTTGCCGCCAAGCGGTCAGGGTTCCTGGGGTCGGTTGGGGCGGCGCTGGCTGAGTTGTCACGCCATCGATACCGGCTGTCGGCCGCGCTGGTGCAAGAGGTCTTGCGTCTGGCCGGAGAGTTGGATTGACACTCGTTGCGTGATAGCCCTGCTCCAGCGCGTTGTGTGGAATCGTCTTGTCGGGCAAGTTAGCGCGCCGGACATTCGACGCTTGGTCGCCCGTTTTTCGGTCGGCGCTTACACCATGTGTCGTGGTCCGACCCCCGAGTATCGGACCCCGAGAGCTTCCGTGATTCCTCTGAACCGGTG
>PUOZ01000371.1 GCA_003553165.1 Thioalkalivibrio sp. | reverse complement strand
CGTGCCCGGGATGCAAGCCGGGTGATCCGTCAGCGGGACGCCGTGAATACATCCCTGTAGGCTTGACGGCAGCATCCATGCTGCCGACACCCGCTGACGGATCACCCGGCTTGCACCCTTCAGCCCCCGGGTCACCCCCTCACGTTCAACGGATGGGTTCATGCACGGTGACCAGCTTGGTACCGTCGGGGAAGGTGGCCTCGACCTGGACCTCGGGAATCATCTCGGGCACACCTTCCATCACGTCCTCGCGCCGCAGCACCTCACCGCCCAGCGACATCAACTCGGCCACACTGCGGCCGTCGCGCGCGCCTTCCAGGATCGCGGCCGAGATCAGCGCGATGGCTTCCGGGTAGTTCAGTTTCAGGCCGCGGTCGCGGCGGCGTTCAGCGACCAGCGCCGCGGTGAACAGCAACAGCTTGTCCTTCTCTCTGGGGGTCAACTCCATGTACGGCTCCGGCAGGTTCAGGTGGACCAGATTCGCGGCGGGCAGGGCTCCCGCCCAAGCACCAGCGGTCGCAGCAGTGCCCAGGCCTCGATCAGCGATTCCCACAACGCTTCCCCGGCTGCCGCCAGCCAGCGGCAAACCAGGAGACCCGTGACGGGATGCCCCTGCGGCCGTGGGCCCGGTACAGGCAGGAGGGTACAGCCGAAGACGGCACCCGGCACCTCTCGCAACTGTCTGCGCAGTGCCACGAGCGTTTCCGCCGTGGCGGGCGCGGCCAGCAGGGTCGCCAGGTAGCCGCGACCCTGCAACCCCCAGACCGCCTTGAGCATGGGATCGCCGCCTTCCGTCCGCAGCCGCTCCGCGAGCAACGGCCGGCCATCCGCCATGACCTGCAGGCTCGAGTCGAAAAGCCCGCTCTCGAAACCGTCACCGCTACCCGGGCGACCCAGACCGAGCAGATCCCAGGCGAGGAGACGCGCATCGGGCGCGAGTTCGAAGCGGTTGCGCAACTCGACCCGGGCACCGCCGTGAACGATGTTCAATGCCGGCAGCCATTCCAGCGTGCCGCCTGCGGCAACCCGGAAGGACTGGTGCTGGCGCGCCAGCGGGCCCGCCGAACGGTAGAACTTGGCCGCTGCGGGAGTGGTGAGCAGGGCATGGCCGCCGCTTGCCACCGCCACATCGATGTCCAGCCGGTCGCCGCCGACGACGCCCCCGGGAGGATGCAGCAGGTAGCTGTGGCAGGGGGCGCCCTCGGGGTGAAAGGGGCGTTGCACCCGCAAGGGGCCGGCATGACGCCGATGCCGCAATACGGTGCACTCCGGCCCCGCCTCAAAACCAAGTTCCAGTCGCGCGTGCCAGCCCGGCACGGCCGCGTGGGACCCGGGCGGCGACACCATGGGCGCCGCGGGCGGGAAAAGGGAGACGGGCAGCGATGACATAGCCGGGAGGAAGCAGGAATCGGGCCATAACCTGCGGGAGCGCAGGGCCGGCGCGCCAGCCGACCTGGACCGGCCTCGCCGGACCGGTGGAGGAAAGACCGGAGCCGGAAGTGCGCCGCAGACTGCCGGCCCAGCCAACCGCAAGCCCTGCCTTCGATGCGCGTGAATGCCCACGGATGGTGCAACCCATGCACCATGATGGGGCTCATCGGGACTGACCGGCCTCAGGCCAGTTCCGCGCGCACCCGCGTGGCGATCTCCTCGACCGACAGATGGGTCACCTCCAGGCGCGGGATGCGCTCCTGGTACAGGAACTCGTCGATCGCGAGGCACTCCTGGCGGCACTGGGGCAGACTGGCGTAGCGGCTTCCGGGGCGCCTCGCCTCCCGGATGTGTGCCAGCCGCTCGGGCGAGAGCACCAGGCCCAGGAGACGTCCGCGCAGCCCGCGCAAGGAGCTGGGCAGCCGCGTGTCACCGGTCAGGTCCTCGGGAATCAGCGGGTAGTTGGCGGCGAACATGCCGTAGTTCATCGCCAGGTAGAGACAGGTCGGCGTCTTGCCCGAGCGCGACACCCCCATCAGCACGACCTCGGCATGACCGATGTCACCGGTGGCGAGACCGTCGTCGTGCGCGAGGGTGAAGTTCAGGGCCTCGATGCGCCGGTCATAGCGGGCGAGATCGCCCATGCCGTGGGCGCGCCCGGACACCGACTCGGCCTTGCGCTGGAAGACCTGCTCCAGCTGTTCCAGGTGGTCCGAGAAGATGTCCAGCACGGGAACGGGGCAGTCCTTGAGTTGTGCGCGCAGGGAGGCATCGGCAAAGGTGGCCACGACCAGCGCCGGCTGCGGTCCGCTCCGGATTCGCTCGAAGAAGTCCTCCATGTGTTCCGGGCTGCGCACGAAGGGCCGCAGATGCCAGCCGGGATGCAGACCCTCGAACTGGGTCAGCAGGGTGCGCGCCAGGGTCTCCGCGGTGATACCGGTGCCGTCGGACAGCAGGTAGACCTGGGGATGGTTCGGGTTAGTCACGCGCCACCATCTGCGCGAGCCGTTCCCAGGTCGGGATCAGCGAGTCCGGGTTCAGCGACATGCTTTCGATGCCCTCCGCCACCAGCCACTCGGCAAGGTCCATATGGTCGGAGGGACCCTGACCGCAGATGCCCACGTACTTTCCGTTCTTGCGCGCCGAGCGAATGGCCATCGACAGCAGGGCCTTGACCGCACCGTCGCGTTCGTCGAAGCAGGAAGCCACCAGCGAGGAGTCGCGATCGACACCCAGGGTCAACTGGGTCAGGTCGTTGGAACCGATCGAGAAGCCGTCGAAGAATTCGAGGAACTCATCCGCGAGCAGCGCATTGGACGGAATTTCGCACATCATCACGATCTTCAGCCCGTTCTCGCCGCGCTTCAGGCCTTCTTCCTCGAGAACCCGGATCACGCCGCGCGCTTCGCCCAGGGTGCGCACGAACGGCACCATCACCTGCACGTTCTCCAACCCCATGCCCTCGCGCACGCGCTTCAGGGCCTGGCATTCCATGGCGAAGGCCGGGCGAAAGGTATCCGACAGGTAGCGCGCGGTACCGCGGAAGCCCAGCATGGGATTTTCCTCTTCCGGCTCGTACGCCCGGCCACCCAGCAGGTGTGCATACTCGTTGCTCTTGAAGTCCGACAGCCGCACGATCACCGGCTCCGGCGCGAAGGCCGCCGCCAGAGTCGCCAGGCCTTCCGACAGCTTGCGCACGAAGAACTCGCGCGGGCCGTCATCGAAGCCGTGCAGACGCTCGGCGATCCGTTCGCGCACCGCCGGCTCGAGGCGCTGCGGATCCTCGGCATAGTCCAGCAGCGCCAGCGGATGCACGCCGATGGTGCCGTTGATGATGAACT
>PUOZ01000361.1 GCA_003553165.1 Thioalkalivibrio sp. | reverse complement strand
GGCGCCGGCAGTCGGCCAAGCGCTCGGCGTCGCGCTCGAGCATCTCGTACCAGGCCATCATATGGTGGCCGAAGGTGACCGGCTGGGCCGTCTGCAAATGGGTGAATCCCGGCATGACCGTTGCGTGTTCGCGCTCGGCCAGGTCGAGCAGGCCGCGCTGGTAGCGGCGCAGTTCGCCCACCAGCGCGTCGATCGCCTCGCGCAGCCAGAGACGGATGTCGGTCGCGACCTGATCGTTGCGCGAGCGGCCGGTGTGCAGTTTCTTACCGGTCTCGCCGATCTTCTCGATCAACCGCGCCTCGATGTTCATGTGCACGTCTTCGCGCGCCACGCTCCAGGTGAACTCGCCGGACTCGATCTCGGCCCGGATCGCCTCCAGGCCGCGGACGATGGCGTCGGCCTCGTTCTCGGTCAGGACCTGCACCGCAGCGAGCATCCGCGCGTGGGCGATCGAACCCGTGATGTCCTGCGCATAGAGGCGTTGGTCGAAGCCCACCGACGCCGTGAATTCCTCGACGAAGGCATCGGTCGCCTCGCTGAACCGACCGCCCCAGAGCTTGGCGGCGGGATTGACCGGAGAGTCGGGCGCTTTGTCCTGCGGCATCGGGCTTCTCGCTGGAGACAGGGCACCCGATTGTAGCATTGGGATCAGGCTCTGATTTCCCCATGCGCCGGTGAAGGGACGGTTCACCACGAAGGGCACGAAGACGCGAAGAAAGGATTCCGAATGGGATTGGGTTTGAGGGTTCATGACCCGAAGCGCAACAATGCTGTCCCGCAGCCAGCAAAATCCGGAGACGGGTCAGCGCGGTGCCCCACCCGGCTCGGCTACAGGATCATCATTCCCCGATTTTTCCCTTATCTAACTTCGTGTCCTTCGTGCCCTTCGTGGTGAATATCGCCCTCCTGGAAGCGTCATCGCCGGACATCCCTCCAATGGGTAGAACCGCATTTACAACGACTTCCTCACTTCCCGGTCTTCGCGGTGAACAATGCCCCCGGAAGCGTCATCGCCGGACCTCGGTCCAATGAGTAGATCCGCATTTCAAACAACCTCCTCACTTCCCGGTCTTCCCGGTCTTCCCGGTGAACACCCCCGCGTCGATCGCACTTCATGGCGTCAAAAAAAGCATCCCGGGCCCGGCTATACTTGGGCGTTTAGCTCACGGCCGCTCGACGGCCCCGACATGGATGGCCCATGAACAGTCTCCGCATCGCCACCCGAAAGAGTCCCCTGGCCGTCTGGCAGGCCGAACACGTCGCCAGTGAATTGCGGCGGCTGCACCCGGGGCTGGAGGTCGAACTGGTCACCATGACCACCCAGGGCGACCGGATCCTGGATGCGCCGCTGGCCCGGATCGGGGGCAAGGGGCTGTTCGTGAAGGAGCTGGAAGTGGCCATGCTGGAGGACCGGGCGGATATCGCGGTGCACTCGGTGAAGGATGTGCCGATGGAACTGCCGGAAAACCTGGTGCTGCCGGTAATCCTGGAACGAGAGGATCCCCTGGACGCCTTCGTTTCCAACGACTACGGGCACCTGGACCAGCTGCCCGAGGGGGCCCGCGTGGGTTCCTCCAGCCTGCGCCGGCAGTGCCAGCTGCGGGCGCGGCGGCCGGACCTGGTGGTGACCGATCTGCGCGGCAACGTGAACACCCGGCTCGCGAAGCTGGATGCCGGCGAGTACCACGCCATCCTGCTCGCCGCCGCCGGCCTGAAGCGGCTCGGCTTCGATCACCGGATCCGCACCCGGCTGGAGCCCGAACTCAGCCTGCCGGCCGTCGGGCAGGGCGCGATCGCGATCGAGTGCCGGGAGGGCGATACCGAGGTGATGACATTGATCGCGGGGCTGGGTCACGCGGACACCAGCATTCGCGTGCGTGCCGAGCGGGCCTTCAACCGTCGGCTCGAGGGCGGCTGCCAGGTGCCGCTGGCGGCGCATGCACTGCTGAACGGCGACGAACTGCACCTGCGCGGGCTGGTCGGCGCGGTGGATGGCAGCCGCATCCTGCGGGCGGAGATCCGCGGGTCCGTGGACCGGGGCGAGGAGCTCGGCGTGGCTCTGGCGGAGGACCTGCTGGCCCAGGGCGCGGGCGAACTGCTCGCGCAGGCGAACCGGTAAACGTGGAACCGGAAGTCCCGGAGAACTCGGCTGCAGCCCTCACCGGATGTCACCTGGTCGTGACCCGACCGGCGGCGCAGGCCGGGCCGTTCTGCGCGATGCTGGCGGCGGCGGGGGCCCGGGCCATCCGCTTTCCGGTGATCGAGATCCAGGGACCGAACGATCCGGGGCGACTCGCAGCGGTACTGGATGCGCTCAGCGATTTCGACATCGCCGTGTTCGTCAGCGCGAACGCGGTGCAGCGGGTCGTGCCGGCCGTGCTGGCCCGGGGGCCGTGGCCGGCCCGGCCGCGGATCGCGGCGATCGGCGCGCGCACAGCCCTGGAGTTGCAGGAGCATGGTCGAGCAGCCGACATCGTCCCCGAGTCCCGCTTCGACAGCGAGGCGCTGTTGCAGGAGCCCGCCCTGCAGGATCTCGCGGAAAGCAAGGTGGTGATCTTTCGCGGTGACGGCGGGCGCGAGCACCTCGCCGAGACGCTGCGCGACCGGGGTGCCGAGGTGACCTACGCCGAAGCCTACCGGCGTGCCATCCCCGCTCTGGACCCGGAGCCGCTGGAGGCCCAGCTGAAGGCCGGCGCCATCGACGCGATCACCGTGACCAGTGGCGAGAGCCTGCGCAACCTGGTCGCCATGGTGGGACCGCAAGGGCGCTCGGCACTGCTGCGGACGCCGCTGGTTGTCGGCGCGGCACGGGTCGCCGAGCTGGCGGGAGATCTGTGCTTCCACGGGACGATCACGACAGCTGACGATCCGACGGACGCGGCGATGTTTCGGGCGGTTGTGGCGTTGCTGGAAGGCTGAGAACACACGGTGCCAGCGGCAGCCGGATGCGCGCAGCGGGAGGCCGGCTCCGGCACACGCAGACAGCGCGAAGAAGCGCCCGCACTGCCCAGCGCTGCTATCCGCCCCTACCGGGCCGTACGCCTCTCTCGTAGGAGCGACCTCTGGTCGCGATCCCGGCCGCTGGTCCAAGGCCATCGCAGCCGGGTCCATTTGGAAAGCGACGGCTTGCAGACGCTTTCGGGCGGCCCGGCCGCCGGAACTCTCAGCTTGCGGTAGCCTCGGGCTCTACCGCGGGTTCGAAGCTGTCGTAGAACAACTGCTCCTCGGGCAGGCCGGCCGTCAGAAAGGCGGCCTTCGCCGCGTTGATCATCGGCGGTGGCCCG